>NZ_CAWLMI010000062.1:0-10696 GCF_963862045.1 Aeromonas sp. 159
ACAAGGTGAGCCATAACCAGCTGGTATGGCAGGCCAAGTACTGGACCCAGGGCAACGAGCCGAGCCGCACCGCAGATCAGTGGCTGTTGGTGAGCAAGGTGCAACTGGGTTGGGATGCCAATGTGGCCTACAACGGTGGCGAGATCACCACCCATAACGGCCGTCAGTGGAAGGCGCAGTACTGGACCAAGGGTAATGAGCCCGGCAAACACGACGTCTGGCAGGATGTGGGAGCCGCCAGCTGTAAATAAGCATTGAATGGTGGCGGGGCATGCCGGTCATGCCCCGTTTTTTCTCCCCGCTTCGCCACATTCTTGCGGGTCTGCCAATCGGTTTCCCCACCCAGCTTCTCTTTTGTGCCTGCAAAGCAGCCCTTCCGGGCTAGTGATTAATGCTCTCCCCGATAGCTGGCATCTGTGCCGCACGCTGCTCTTTGTGGTGCCGCTTGTGTTGATACATGTCGGCATCGGCTCTGGCAAACGCGGCGGCAAAGTCGCCGCGATAGGGGGCCATCCCCATGCTGCACGAGATAGTGGGGGAGGCGCTGGCCAGCATGGTGGTCAGCCTGGCCATCGCCTGTTGCAGATCGGTCGGTGTCAGAGTGGTGAGCAGCACAAACTCATCCCCGCCGAAGCGGGCGGCAATCACCCCCTGACCGAAGTGCTGGCGTATGCCATCTGCGATAAGGCGCAGGGCCTGATCACCCGCCAAATGACCACTGCTGTCATTGAGCTGCTTGAGATTATCCATGTCGATCAGCAGCAGTGTGCCTTCCGGCTGTGCTTGCAGAGCGAGTTCGAATTGCTGGCGATTGGCGAGCCCGGTCAGCTGGTCGGTATTGGCCAGCTGATAGATGCGGCGGGATTGCTGATAGATGGTGATGGCGTGGCGAATATCTCGCGCCAGGATCGCCATCAGGTGGCTGTCGTAGCGGGTAAAGGCATGACGTTTGCTGCTGTCCATATTGATCATGCCGTAGAGCTGACCATCGATATGGATCGGGGTCGCCAGCGTGGCCTGGATGGGTAGGTCGGTGCAGTTGACCAGCAGCTCTCTGTCCTGTTCGGACAGGGGCATGGTGGCATTTATCTTCGACAGGTCGTTGATCAGCAAGGTTTTGTTGCAACGCCCCTGAGTCAGCTTGTACTGAAAGGTGTGCTCCAGCGGCAGATTGATCCGCCGCAGTTTCACCAGATCCATGCCGATGGCTGCTTCATACCTCAACATGCCTGTGCCCGGCAGCAGCTTGATCAGGCAGCCCATTTCGGCCCCCGGGATCAACATTACGGCTCGTCTGAGCAGATCTTCCAGAAAGGCCTCTTCGGTCTGGTATTGCGCCGAGTTGCGGGCCAGTTCGGCGGTGGTTTCGTTGATCTTGAGCGCCTCACTCAGATGCTGCCACTGGCGGTGCAGATGGTAGCGGTAGTGGCGATAGAGCCAGAAGGTGCAGATAAGGTAGCTCTGGACTAGCAAGGTGCTGGCAAGCGGCGCCCTTTGCCAGCCATTGAGGCTGTTGATAAGCCAGATCATCCCGGCCAGTGGCAAGGCATAAATCGTCAAACGAACAAATTTGTCGTATCTGGATAACCGGGTGCGTGAGGGCAGTTCGCTGGGCATGAAGACACCTGCTGGCCATGCAAAACGGCGATTATAAATTCATTAGTTGCGATACAGATGGGTCTTTTGTCGCATATTGTTCTTACTCATTGATTTTTCTCAATTTGGTGTGATGCAGATCAAAAAAATGGTGTGAGGTATCTGGTTGGAGGTGATGAGATTAGGTCTGCATATCCGGCTGTTTTTTAAACATTAATTTCTTGAAAGTGGGTAATTGTCGGGGTTGGTAACTGGTGGGCTGGCAATGGTCCGATTTGCTTACTTATCAGAATTACCCTACAGTCAATCGGCGATTATTTATCGCCAGAAATAACGTTGTGACAAGGGCAAACCGATTGAAAAGTCGGGACGCAAAGCTTCCGGTCTAAGGGTCAAGACGACCTAGGATAGCGGGGCCACCACAGTAGAATGCAGGCTGCCCTTGCCAAGGGGTGGCCGTTTTTGTGTCACCTGTCGTGTTGCGTTGCCCTTTCGTTTTTCCCATAACGAAAAGGAAAGCAATATGCTAAGTCCAAAACCTGCACTGCTGGCCATGATGGTCGGCACCCTGCTCGCCTCCTCCGCCGCTTATGCGGCAGCTCCCGGCAAACCCGCCATCGGTTGGGGCCCCACCAAGTTTGCCATCGTCGAAGTCAACCAGTCCGCGACCGCTTATAACGAGCTGGTCAAGGTGAAGGATGGCGCCGATGTGACCGTCACCTGGAATCTCTGGAACGGCGATATCGGCCAGAGTGCCAAGGTGCTGCTGGATGGCAAGGAGGTGTGGTCAGGTCCCTCTTCCGCCGCGGGTACCGCCACCTTCAAGGTGCACAAGGGGGCCGCTATCAGATGCAGGTCGCGCTGTGCAACGGCGATGGCTGTACCCTGTCTGATGCCAAGGAGATCGTGGTCGCCGATACCGACGGCAGCCACCTCGCACCGCTCAAGCCTGCCCTGCAGGAGCACAACAAGCCTTACGTCAACAAGTCCGGCAAGGTGGTCGGCACCTACTATGTGGAGTGGGGGGTCTATGATCGCAACTTCACCGTGGACAAGCTGCCGGCCCAGAACCTGACCCATATCCTCTATGGCTTCACCCCGATCTGTGGCGGTGATGGCCTCAACGACAGCCTCAAAGAGATTGCCGGCAGCTTCCAGGCGTTGCAACGAGCCTGCGCCGGGCGCAAGGATTTCCAGGTCGCCATTCACGATCCCTGGGCCGCGCTGCAAAAAGGGCAGGGGTCACTGGTCGCCTGGGATGAGCCCTACAAGGGCAACTTCGGTAATCTGATGGCCCTCAAGCAGGCCTATCCGGACCTGAAGATCCTCCCCTCCGTCGGTGGCTGGACCCTCTCCGACCCCTTCTTCTTCATGCATGACAAGGCCAAGCGTGACGTGTTCGTCGCCTCGGTCAAAGAGTTCCTGCAGACCTGGAAGTTCTTCGACGGTGTCGATATCGACTATGAGTTCCCGGGCGGCGACGGTGCCAACCCCAATCTGGGGGACAAGACCAAAGATGGGGAAACCTATGTGCTGATCATGAAGGATCTGCGCGCCATGCTCGACGAGCTGGAGGCCGAGACCGGTCGCACCTATCAGCTCACCTCCGCCATCGGTGCCGGTTACGACAAGATTGAGGATGTGGATTACAAGGCTGCCCAGCAGTACATGGACCACCTCTTCGTGATGAGTTACGACTACAACGGTGCCTGGAGCAATACCTCCCTGGGTCATCAGGCCAACCTCTATCAGGCTACCAACGGCTCGGCCAACAAGCGCTACAACACTGATGCAGCGGTGCAGCAACTGCTGGCGCAGGGGGTCGACTCCGAGAAGCTGGTGATCGGTGCCGCCGCCTACGGTCGCGGCTGGAAAGGGGTGAGCGGCTATCAGGGCAACGATCCCTTCACCGGCACCGCCACCGGCAAGATCAAGGGCACCTGGGAAGATGGCGTGCTGGATTATCGCCACATCGTCAACAGCCATATGGGCGCAGGCTGGGAGTACAACTACGACGAGACTGCCGAAGCGGCCACCCTGTTCAAGCCCTCCACCGGCGAGCTGATCACCTATGACGACGAGCGCTCGGTCAAGGCGAAAGGCCAATACGTGCTGGCCAACAAGCTGGGCGGGCTCTTCTCCTGGGAGATCGATGCCGACAACGGCGACATCCTCAACGCCATGCATGAAGGTCTCGGTCACGGTGAAGGGGTCACTCCGCCAGCCAACAAGCCGCCAGTAGCCAACGCGGGCAGCGATGTGGCGGTGACCGGCCCGGCTACCCTGACGCTGGATGGCTCAGCCTCCCATGATCCGGAAAAAGGCTCCCTGACCTACAGCTGGAAGCAGGTCTCCGGCCCGCAGGCTGCTCTGCTTGATGCCACTCAGGCCAAGGCCCAGGTTGTACTCGATGCCGTGTCCGCCGACATCAATCTGGTGTTCGAGCTGACGGTGACCGATGACCATCAACTGACCGCCAGGGATCAGGTGGTGGTGACCAACAAGGCGCCGCAGCCCAACCTGCCTCCGGTGGTGACTTTGCCTGCCAGCGTCAAGGTGGAAGAGGGCAAGCAGGTGACCATCACTGCCAAGGCATCCGACCCCAACGACGACGAGCTGATCTATCAATGGCAAGTGCCTGCCGGTATCACGGCGACCGGCCAGAACAGCGCCACCCTGGTGGTCACCGGCCCGGCGGTGGATGTCGAAACCGGTTATGACCTCTCTGTGACCGTCTCCGATGGCGCACTCGATGCCAACGCGGCAACCCGCCTCACCGTCACGCCAATCAACGAAGGCGGTGAGGGTGGCTCCTGCAACACCACAGATCCGGAAGCGGCCAACGTTCCCGCATGGCAGGCCAGCAAGGTCTACAACGGCGGTGACAAGGTGAGCCACAACCAGCTGGTATGGCAGGCCAAGTACTGGACTCAGGGTAATGAGCCGAGCCGCGCCGCCGATCAGTGGTCGCTGGTGAGTCAGGTTGATCTGGGCTGGAACGCAGCCGTTGCCTACAACGGCGGGGATCTCACCAACCACAACGGCCATCAGTGGAAGGCCAAGTGGTGGACTCAAGGCAATGAGCCGGGCAAGCACGATGTCTGGCTGGATATCGGGGCAGCAAGCTGTAACTGAGGCCTCCTCACCGATGACGGGGCATGGCGACATGCTCCTCATTCCCGGTAGCAATATGAACGAGAACCCGACAATGACCACAAATGTGACCCGAATCGCTGCCCTCATCATGGCAACCCTGGCGGCTGGCCCCCTGTCTGCCACCACCTCGCCCCTGATATTCAATGACACGACCCCGCAAAGCGATCTGGCGGGTAGCCTGGCTGCCAGCGTGCAGTTTGCCCAGAGCCAGATCCTGCCTTCCCATCCCAAAGAGGGGGATCGCCAACCCATCCTGACCAGCCTGCGCAAGAGCCTGCTGCTGGTTAAACCGCTCCAGGCCGACGGGGTGACCCCCATGACGGTGGAGGCCCGTGACGGCAGCGGCGAGCTGCTGGGCACCCTGACCTTGTCGCCGCCATCGGCGCTGCCAGAGACTGTCTACCACCTCGCGGGGGCTCCAGAAGGGGGTGTGAGTTTCATCCCGGAGAGCGGCACCACTGCCATCATCAGCAGCAGTGCTGATTTGGCCAAACTGAACGACAAGAGCGGCGCCTTCCTCAAGGAACGGCTGACTGGTCGCGCGCTGGTGGAGATCCAGACCGCCGATGGCCGCTGGGTTCGGGATATCTACCTGCCCGTGAGCCCGGAGCTGGAGGGCAAGATGGTGCGGATCCGCTCCAGCGCCGGTTATAACTCGACGGCCTTCTATGGCGAGCGACAGGTGACCGTCTCCCGTGGCCAGACCCTGCAGTTCAAGTTTGCCAATGGGCAGTGGTTCCGTGAGGGGGAGCTGGAGAACAACCGCATCACCTATGCAGCGGATACCTGGAGCGGCGAGCTGCCTGCCGAGTGGATCCAGCCCGGACTGACCCTCTCCGTTCGTCAGGGCAATCTCAGTGGTGAACTGCGTGATATCAAGGTCGGCGCCCCCGGCGAGCTGCTGCTGCACACCATCGACATCGGCATGCTCACCACGCCACGGGATCGCTTTGCCTTTGCCAATGACAAGGAGGCCCATCGCGAATACTTCCAGACCATCCCGGCCAGCCGGATGATTGTCAGTCAGTATGCACCGCTCTCCCTGCCTGAGGTGATGTTGCCCAACGGCACCCTGCTGACCGACTTTGACCCGAGCGAAGGGGGCTGGCATGGCGGCACCATGCGTCAGCGCATCGGCAAGGAGCTTATCTCCCACGGCATCGACAATGCCAACTACGGCATCAACAGCAGTGCCGGTGAAGGGGAGGGAAGCCATCCCTTTGTTGCGGCCCAGCTGACGGCGCACAACAGTCGCGGCAAGTATGCCAATGGAGTTCAGGTGCACGGAGGTTCCGGTGGCGGTGGCATCGTCACGCTGGATGATTCGTTGGGCAACGAGTTCAGCCACGAGGTGGGCCACAACTTCGGCCTTGGCCACTATGTGGATGGTTTCCGCGGCTCGGTTCATCGCAGTGCCGATCAGCTCAACTCCAGCTGGGGCTGGGACAGTGACAAACACCGTTTCATCCCCAACTTCTCGCCGACCCGCACCAATGAGGATGCCTGTCTGGATGGCCAGTGCCAGCCACCGTTCGATGGCCGCAAGTTTGGCCACGATGCGATGGCGGGCGGTCGCCCTCTCTCCGGCGCCAACCGTTTCACCCTCTATACCCCCAATTCGGCCGCCATCATCCAGCGTTTTCTGGAGAGCAAGGCGGTGTTCGATGCCAACTCGGCCACCGGCTTTAGCAAGTGGAACAGTGCTACGGCCAGGATGGAACCCTATCAGCACACAATCGAGGGGATCGAGAAGGTCGATGCCCCCATGGATGCCCTGAGCGAGGCCGGACTGAGTGCCCTGCTGGCGGATTACGGCTTGGTCAGGGTCGCCATGTGGGATGGTCGCTGGACCCGTGATATCCGGGTGCCGGTTGCCTCTGCGGACAATCGTGGGCGCAGTCTGACCATCGATCACGGGGCCGGTTACAACAGTCGCCTCTTTATCAACGGCAAGGAGATGCTGGTGAACCGGGGCTTCAAGAAGAGCTTCACCTCGGATGGCCAGAGCTGGGGGGAGGTCTCCCCCATCGATACCAAGGTTGCGCGCAAGCCCGAGCAGTTCGGCGTGCCGGTGACCACTCTGGTGGGCTATTACGACCCGCAGGGGAGCCTGCCCAGCTACATCTATCCGGCGCTGCACGGCGCCTACGGCTTCACCTATCCGGATGACAGTAACACCCTGTCAGTCAATGACTGCCAGTTGCAGGTGGAGACCCGCGATGGTCTGCAGCGCTTCAGGCTGGCCAATCACCGGGCGGCCAGCAGCGTCATGAACAAGTTCCACATCAACCTGCCCACCGCCAGCGAGCCCGGCCGCGCCACCATCCAGTGCCGTGGCCAGACACTGGTACAGCAGAGCTTGTTGCCACCGCAGCAGACCCTCTCCTTTACCGTCAACGGGCGGCCGCTGGAGCAGGGCGTGGTTGAGAACCAGCCTCCGGTGGTGACCGTGCCGGCGCAGCTCGGCGGCCTCGGCGGTGAGTGGCTGACCGTCACCGCCGAGGCGAGCGATCCCGAGGGCGATGCGCTCAGCTACCGCTGGCACTTCCCGGCGGGCTGGCAGGCGGAGGGCGAGACCAGCGCCAACCTGCGTCTGCTGCCGCCGGCAGTCACCACCAGCGAGCAGCATGAGCTGAGTGTGAGCGTCTCGGACGGGGTACATCAGAGCGAAGGGCGCGTCGTGCTGACGCTGGCGCCCGTGGTCGACGGCTCTTGCAACATCACAGATCCGGAAGCGGCGAATGTTCCCGCATGGCAGGTCAGCAAGGTCTACAACGGTGGCGACAAGGTGAGCCACAACCAGCTGGTATGGCGTGCCAAGTACTGGACTCAGGGCAATGAACCGAGCCGCGCCGCCGATCAGTGGGCACTGGCGAGTCAGGTTGATCTGGGCTGGAGCGCCGCTGTTGCCTACAACGGCGGGGAGCTGACCAACCACAACGGCCGTCAGTGGAAGGCCAAGTGGTGGACTCAAGGCAACGAGCCGGGCAAGCACGGCGTCTGGCTGGATGTCGGGGCGGCAAGCTGCCCCTAGGTTGAGTCCATGATGAAGATGGCGGAGCCTGTTCAGGCGGGCTCCGCCTTTTGCCACAAAACCATAGAGAGCAACAATAATGAAAAAAAACCGCATCACCCTTCTGCTTGCCAGCATGATGCTGAGCGGCCACCTGTGGGCGGCCGAGGCATATGACATCAACAAATCCTATCCGGGCGGCAGCCAGGTCAATTACAACGGCCAGGTTTTTGAGGCCAAGTGGTGGGTCAACCCGGGTCAGACTCCCGGCATGGCGGCCGCCAACGAGTGGGATACCCCGTGGAAGCTTGTCGGCGAAGGGGAAGTGACCCCGCCGGACACCGGTGGCGATGACAAGCCCAATCCGCCGACGCCTACCCCGCCGGATGGCAGCACCACCCCCGTCTATATGAGTCAGGCCGAGCTGGATGCCAAAGAGAAGGCGCTGACCGACTTCCCGGCGATGGAAGCGGTCAAGGCCTCCATCGCTACCCGGGACAATCTGGTGGTCGAGGCGGTGCAGCCGGGCCGTGCCGACAACTCGGGCAACGTCAAGCGGGTCGAAAGCCTGCTGAGCGAAAGCCAGTTCAACTACCTGTTCCCGCTACGCGCCCCCGAGTACACCTATCGTGGCCTGTTGCAGGCGGCGGCCAAGTTCCCGGCCCTGTGCAGCGACTACAGCGACGGCCGCGATGCTGACGCCATCTGCCGCAAGACGCTGGCAACTATGTTCGCCCACTTCGCCCAGGAGACCGGTGGCCATGAAAACTGGCGCCCGGAGGCCGAGTGGCGTCAGGCGCTGGTCTACGTGCGCGAGATGGGATGGAATGAGACCATGCGCGGCGGTTACAACGCCGAGTGCCGTCCCGATGTGTGGCAGGGTCAGCAGTGGCCGTGCGGTACGTTCGACAATGGCGAGTTCAAGAGCTACTTTGGCCGCGGTGCCAAGCAGCTCTCCTACAACTACAACTATGGCCCCTTCTCCGAGGCGATGTTCGGCACGGTGCGCACCCTGCTCGACCGCCCCGATCTGGTGGCCGACACCTGGCTGAACCTCGCCAGTGCGGTGTTCTTCTATACCTATCCGCAGCCGCCCAAGCCTTCCATGCTCCATGTCATCGATGGCACCTGGCAGCCGAATGACCATGACAAGCAGAACGGTCTGGTGCCGGGCTTCGGGGTCACTACCCAGATCATCAACGGCGGGGTGGAGTGCGGCGGTCCGGTCGAGCACGCCCAGTCCCAGAATCGCATCAACTACTACCGCGAGTTTGCCAACTACCTCGGAGTGGCGGTGCCATCCGACGAGGTGCTGGGTTGCAAGAATATGAAGGTGTTTGATGACAATGGCGCCGGTGCCTTGCCCATCTATTGGGAGCAGGACTGGAGCTATGTGGCAGAGAACCCCAACGGTGGCAAGAGCTATGCGTGCAAGCTGGTGGGCTACCAGACCCGTTTCAGCGCCTTCAAGGCAGGGGATTACAGCCGCTGCGTTCAGCACTTCTATCCGGAGGTGGTGATCGAGGATAACGGCGGTGGCACCAACCTGCCGCCGGTGGCCAATATCACTGGCCCGGCGCAGGCCGAAGGTGGCAGCAAGGTGACTCTCTCTGGCCAGCAC
Organism: Aeromonas sp. 159; assembly: GCF_963862045.1. Taxonomy (NCBI): domain Bacteria; kingdom Pseudomonadati; phylum Pseudomonadota; class Gammaproteobacteria; order Aeromonadales; family Aeromonadaceae; genus Aeromonas; species Aeromonas sp. 159. The sequence goes on from NZ_CAWLMI010000062.1 coordinate 9,387, forward strand.
TCTAGCGATCCGGAAGGCAAGCCGCTCTCCTATGCCTGGACTATCCCGGCTGGAGCCTCTGCCCCGGCACTGGATCAGGTCACTCTGGAGTTGACTCTGACCAAGCCGGCCAGCGATACCAAGCTGGATATCAAACTGACGGTCACAGATGAAGGCAATCTGAGCCGCAGCACCACCCATAGCCTGCTGGTGAAAGGAGAGGAGGGGGGCGTAACGCCGCCTGACTATCCGGCCTATAAAGAGGGGACTCCCTACAAGGCGGGCGAGCGGGTCAGCAATGGCGGTGTCAGCTACGAGTGCAAACCGCATCCCTACACCGGCTGGTGTGCCGGTGCCGCCTGGGCCTATGAGCCGGGCAAGGGTACGGCCTGGGCCGATGCCTGGATCAAGCTCTGAGCCGTTTCAGGGTTACAAGGCTTACCGATTAGCCAGCGCACTATCTGGTGTAATCACAGTCTGGTGCAATAAAAGATGGGGCCTGCGGGCCCCATTCTTGTTTGGTGGAGTTCAGGTTTGGCCGTGGAACATCTGGCCCGGACAGGACAGCGCCTCGAAAGGGCTGTGTAATGATGTGTGTTGTTTTTTTATTACATTTTCCGTGAAAGGCTTTCAGCAATTACTTGCCGTAGCGGAAGTAGTATTCACGGGTGGAGGGGGCATAGGCATCTTTCTCTACAACGCCGTTCTTGGTAGTTGCACCGCGCAGGTGGAACAGGACTGCCAGATTCTCAAACATGGTTTACCTCATCGCTCTGTCATTTATGGTTATGGTGTGTGACCTGGGTCACGGTTTGATCCTATGGTCATTTGTGAGCTAGATCAACTTTCTGTGTTGTAAATTTACAAAAATCATGGAAAGGGTTTTCAAATGCAATGCCCTTTATGGAAAGGCTTTCCCGAGGTGACGGGGGAGAAGCTGATGATCAGCTAGCAAAAGGGGCCTGAGATCGGGGGCGTTGCACGGGGAAAGAGGCTTGCTGCACGGCCTCTCCTTTATAGGTGCTTGAGCCGATTTGTGACATAAAACAGAGAGATAGCACGCGTCTTGCTGGTAAAAACAGCGAACTGCTGCAATTTTGACTAAACGAATCAGTCGCGGTTATTTTAGGGTTGACAGCAAAGCGGGTGATGCCTATCATGCGCCTCCGTTGCCGGAGATAACTTCGGTGGCGCCGAGGTGAGTTGGGGTTATAGCTCAGCTGGGAGAGCGCTTGCATGGCATGCAAGAGGTCCGCGGTTCGATCCCGCGTAGCTCCACCAAATTCTCCTCGAACAATCTGGAATCAAAGGGGTTATAGCTCAGCTGGGAG
>NZ_CAWLMI010000063.1:0-13588 GCF_963862045.1 Aeromonas sp. 159
TCAAGGCGGACTATTCGCTGACAGTTGATACCTCCCTGCATCAGAAGCTAGGCCAATCTCTCTTGGTGGAAGCGGGTGAAGAGGTGCATATCAAGGTGGGTGACAAGCTGGTGCTGGAGGCGGGCTCCGAGATCACTCTCAAGGGCGGCGGTAGTTTTGTGAAAGTTGACCCGAGTGGCATCAAGCTGGTCGGCCCCGCCATCAAGCTCAATGCCGGCGGCAGCCCGGGATCAGGCTCTGGCTGGGCTGGTCAGGCTCCCGTTACTCCCAAAGGGGTTGAGGTGGTCAAAGCCCCAGAACTGGTTGAACTGGTCAAGGCGATTGCCACCGAGAAGGCGATGGAGGCGTTGCTCAAGGTGCTGGAGCCCGATAGCGATTATCAGCCCTCCGCTTGATGTTCGACGAACAACTTAGGATTGAATGACAAAGATGAAAATCGTCTATCCCATGCAACTGGCGGGTGAGAACGGCTCCAGCGAGATTGCATCTCTCGATGAGTTTATCAAGAAGATCAACGGCCTCAAGAGCGGTACCTTCCCGATAGGCCGCAACCGTATCTGGCACGGTGGTATCCACTTCAGTAAAAGCGGAGGCTGGCACCCGAGCGGCGCAGTGCGCGCGATTGCTGACGGGGAGATTGTGGCCTACCGACTGGCGACTAAACCAGCCAAGGCGACCCGTAGCTCCGAAAAGGGCAAACCAGAGGGAAAGATTGACTTGTATACCTCCCCTTCGTTTTGTCTGGTACGTCATCGCTACGAAGCCGGTGAGCAGAGCAAGAATCAGCTGACCTTCTACAGCCTCTACATGCACATCGCCTGTGAGAACAGCTACAACAGTCCCGAGGCTGCGCGAGTAACGGTCAAGGGGACAGGTGTGTCCACCTATAAACCTGTGGTAGAGGGAACACCTCCCAAGCTGATACGTCGGCTGTCTGGCGATAAACCTGTCTATGCGAAAAGGGGGGCTGAAGTGAAGTTGGTCGACCAGGAAGTGAAGAGCCTGCTTAACCACAAAGATGAGTACCACGATTACTATCTGGTGCACTACGTTGATGACCCTGACAGCCTGTTCCATATTGCGGCAAGCCAATTGCATCAGGAATTTCCACAAAAGCCGACGTGGATGACGCCACCGGAAGGCAAGCCAGCTCGCTGTAAGATCCCTGGTAATACATGGCTACGTAAAAGCGCTGACACCACAGCTGAGTGCTTGGGGTTGCCTGCAGGTAGTGAGGTCGTGATATCTGGTGAGCCGGCACAAATGATAAGCATCAATGGCGGCACGACTGAGTTTCGTAAAGTACAGGTTTTCAAGGTGGGCAGCGGCACTGTCAAAGACAGTGCCAATCAGGTGATGACCAATGCTGGCAAAGGTGCCGTTGGTTGGCTGGCAAAAGGCAAGATGGGTGCCAGACTGGCCGCCGAACCGACTATCCCCGTCGAATTCAAAGACGATGCGCCGGTTGTTAACCGCAGTGCAAATCCGATACCGGTGCAGGCCGGAGAGATCATCGGTCATTGGGGTGAGCATGAGCTAGCCACTGCCGGTGCCAGCGGTTTCGAGAAAGACGCAGACAGCAAAGCCGTGCACTTTGAGGTGTTTGTGGCAGAGAGCGACAAACAGGTGCTTGAAGATTGCATCAATAACAAGGCGCGAGTAACCGGTGGCCAAGGCTACCTGCTGGTAAAGAAAAAGGTCACTACCTATCGTCTCACCAGCGATAGCAAGCATGGTTTTCACGAGGTTGCCAATTTTGGGCCGCTGGTCTTACCGTTGGCGGTGAAAGAGTCTGATATTGTCACTCACGGTGCCAACAACTTTGTGAAGGTACGTGAGCGGACTGCTGCGGACGGGGAGTTGGCTGGCGAGTTCGTATTGCAGGGTGGTGATGTCGAAGTCATCAGTCAGCACGACTGGCACAAGCTGGGCGTCAAGCTGGTCGATGGCAGCAGCGATGACGATGGATTTTTGGACAAGGCTGATACCGAGAGTGAAGAGCCGCAGCAGAAAGAGGCGAGCAAATTTTTTAGTACCCTCTATGACAAGCTGGTGATAGACGGAGACAACGATGGCACCCTGAGCGGCAATGACATCAAGGCCGCGTTGGCCGATGAGGAGTTGGCGGGCAAGTTGCGGATGTTGTTTATCAAGCACAAAAGTGAATGGGTAAAGCCAGGCAAGGAGTGGCCCCGCTTAAAACAGGAGTTGGCTGAGCAGCCGAAGCTCTATGAATATGCGATGCAGGTACACAACAATATGGCGTGGATGGAAGATGCCAGCGCGATATTGGTTGATACCCAACCTTGGTTTATTCATCCTGCGGGGATGATAGGGTTATTAGCACCTGCGACTTTAACAGCCATAAAATGCCATAAATGCCAAAAAGATATATCACTGTCTTTTGAATTTATGCGAACTTTCACGCCATCATCAGTTTCTGATTCTCGCCTTCATGATTTTATTGCTAGATGGAATGAGCACGCAATTGACTATGGCATTAGTTCTTGTGAACAAGCCATTAATCTACTGGGGCAGGGGAAACATGAAACAAAAAGATTTACTGCGTTCAGGGAATCTTTAGTTTATAGAAGTTACACAGCAGAGTCTTTATACTCTATGGCCCCAACTGCCATCAATAATGGCTTCGCACGAAAAGGGTTGAATTTATCCAGAGAGGAAAAGATGGATTATATAAAACGCCATCTTTTGAATAATGATGCTGGATATGGCGAGCATGCTTTTGGGAGTAATGAATTTCCAGGAAAAGATTATCGAGGACGTGGCCTGTTGCATTTAACTCATGCGGAAAACTATAGACTATGTGCTCTAGCGACGGGGTTGAATATATACTCTAACCCAGAACTGGTTGAAAGTGACATGCCATCCATAGTATTGTCTGGGTTTTGGTTCTGGAAATCGAACAGATTAGGTACTATAGCGGATAGTAGTGTAAGTAACTTAGATAAAGTAAAAAAGATTACAAAGATCATAAACCCTGGTCTAAAGGGCCTTGAGGAACGGGTTGAATTTACAGCAGAGGCAAGAGAGCTTCATGTTAGATTGTTTGGGGAGTGTAATTAATGCCAGCTTTATTTTTTCTATTTTTGTTGTCGTTTTCTTGTGCTGCACAATCAGAGGCAGAGGCTTCCATTCAGGGTCATGAGGGGAAACTATTTTTCGTAGACAGGATTGATGATACCATCGGCGACGATGTTATTGCGGCATTTTTTGATGACAATAATGGGGGGAGGTATTTTGTTGATTACCTTCCTTATTTGTCTTCTAAGGGTAAAATACAGGATTCCTTCTACTTAAACACTGATAACTTAACGAGTAAATATTTTGTTGTTCAGGAGTCACAAATAGACTCAGACACAGGAATGAATTGGTCTAATTATTTTAATGTCATTGTTTTTTCTTATCTCAATGGTAAGTTGATTAAAGATGAAAAGTTAACGTCATATTTTGGCTCTGGTGGAGACATTGTAAACCCTAATGGCGCTAATAGCATAACCTATTCCTTTCCATATTATAAAAAGGAAAGGATTTTACAAGCAGTGTCTAAGCCTGAATTTGATGCATGGATGAAAGGGCAAGATGTAAAATTAAAAATAAAAGGGAAGAGTTATTTTTTTCCTGAACCACTGCCAATTAACAGAGCTAAGTCTTATCTTGTCGAAGGTGATGTTGTCCTGAGGAAAAAACATGAGTCAGGTTGGGATTATGTTGTCTATAAATCAACTAAAGGACGAGAATATTCTGGCTGGATGCCTTGTTCTTTAACTGGAAGCTGTTAGATGATATGAGAAGTAAGTTTGATTAATTGCAACTAATTAGGCTTGTGTATAACTTTCCAAGTGGAAATTATTTTTGACAAGGGAAGATAGGGGCATTTATTTTTTGGAATGTACAGGCATAGTTATCACCTGACGCCGGCTTAACGCCGGTGTTTTTTATCGCTACAAATAGTTTTGGTGCAGGATAGCTCGAAGATTTGTTGTATCCAGATGATTTTTCGTTGTGAGGATGGATTTAAATTTGAATCCGAGATGCAGATCCAGGTGATGAGAAAAAGTGATTAGGGGACAAAAAAGAAACCCGCCGTGGGCGGGTGGAAGGATTGCAACACTAACCAGGAGGAGGTGTTACCAGGTAGACCCCACCTCTTCGGTAATAGTTCAATTTTATTGAAGTTTTTTCATTTTCTGCGCAGGGTTTCCATCGGGATCTGCGGTGGCGGATGGGTTATCATTCTGCTCCCGTCATCCGGTTGCAGAGGATCTATGCCCGCGTTTTCCTGGTTAGCGCTCTTTTTCGGCGCCTTCTATTTTGTCTACGGTGCTTACTTGCCGTTCTGGTCGCTCTGGCTGGAGGGGGTGGGCGTCAGCGCCGAGATGATTGGTCTGTTGCTGGGGGCGGGGATGGCGATCCGCTTTGCCGGCAACCTGATGGTGATGGGGCAGATCAAGGGGGCGGGCCATCTGTTGCCGGTTACCCGGTTGCTCTCCCTGCTCAGTTTGCTGGCGTTTCTCGGTTTCTATCTCAGTCATAACCTCTGGTGGCTGGTGGGCTTGACCCTGCTGGCGAACTTTATTTATCCGACCCTGATGCCGGTGGGGGAGGCGCTGGCGACCCGCATGGTGGTGCAGGCGCACCTCGATTACGGCAAGGTGCGACTGTGCGGCTCCTTTGCCTTTATCGTTGCCTCTACCCTGGTGGGGGCGTTGGTGGGGAATTTTGGTAGCGACTGGATTTTGCACACCATGGTAGCGGGGTTGGCGCTGATGCTGCTGCTCAGCTGGCTGCCGCTCTATCCGGCGCCACAGGATAGTCAGGGCGAGCGGGCCAAAGCATCCTTGCTGGCAACTCTGCGCAGCGCACCGGTGCGCCGTTTCCTGCTGCTGACAGCTCTGCTGCAGGGGAGCCACGCCGCCTATTACGGTTTCAGCGCCATCTACTGGAAGGCGCAAGGATATAGCGGCACCATCATCGGCTATCTCTGGGCGCTCGGGGTGGTGGCGGAGATCTGTATGTTTGCCGCCGACAAGCGTTTCTTGCAGCGCTTTGGCGCCCAGAGTCTCTTTATCGCAGGTGCCATCGGTTGTGTTGTGCGCTGGGTATTGCTGGGTGCCTCGACCGAGTTGTGGGTGCTGGTGGCGGGGCAATTGCTCCACTCGGTGACGTTCGGCATGAGTCATCTCGGGGCGGTGCGTTTTATGACTCGCCAGCTGCCCGCCGAGCAGTTGATCCCGACTCAGGCGCTCTATGCGGCCCTTGGCCTCGGCATGACGGTGGCGGCTCTGATGGCACTTTGCGGCGTGCTGTTCGAGCCTCTCGGTGGTGGCATCTTCTTCCTGATGGTGCTGGTGGTCTTGCCGGTGTTCTTCCTGCGGCTACGCCCCTTTGCGCCGTCTGCACAGGAGAGGGCTCCAGCCTGATATTTGTCTATTTGAATCATCACCTAACAAAAGGGAGAGCCACGGCTCTCCCTTTTTCGTTACTGCGGTTTGTGGCGCTACTGCTGCTCGCCCAGATAGAGGCGGCTGAGGCGGCGCCAGGTATCCGAGCCGATGGTGCCTGCAAGCAGCTCATTGGATGTTGCATCAAAGCGGCCATCCGGTAGCCAGCCCAGCTGGGGCAGTAGTTGGGCCAGCGTCACGTCATTGTGTTGCAGCTCCCGATCCAGCGCTTCCCAGAAGGCGCTCCCCTTGACGTAAAAGAGCGGGTAGTAGGAGCGATCGCCAGCCATCACCTCGCGAGCCGCCCGATAGAGACCACTCTCGCTATGGGGCAGCTGTTTGCCCCGCTCGGCCAGCTCGTTGACCGCCGTGACTTGATGCAGCCGAAAGCGGCGCAGCGCCTTAATGGCAAGGTATTCGGCGAGGCTCTCGTTGACCCAGGTGGGCTGTGGAGCAGTACGGCGAGCGCTGAGGATATGCACCGCCTCGTGGGCCGAGGTGCGCAGCAGGCGCAAGGGGGCCTGTGGCGTCGGTTTGCCAGCCTCGGTGGGGTAGTTGGCGACAAACACCTGATCTCCGGCGGCGCCGCCAAGGGATCGGGTCGCCACATCCCGCCCCAGCCACACCAGTTGCCACGGGTGAGTGGGCGGATCCACATCGAGCTGGAAGGCCTGATAGTCGATGATCTCATTCAGTTGCTGCTGCAAGGCCGGCAGATCGAGCTGGTTGGCGGTCTCGTCATGGCTCAGCACCAGCCGCGGATCCGGCTTGGTGACGGGCACTGTGTCCAGACCAAATGGCAGGATCAGCGGCGGCTGGTTGACATCCGGCAGCGGTTGGCAGCTGCCATCCGGCAGACAAACCTTCCCCCGGCGGCTCCCAAGCTGGCGCACCAGATTGCCCCATTCGGTCAATAGCCACTGATGGGGTGCGAACAAAAGCGACTGTTGGGCCGAGGCATCAGCACCCAGTGCCGGAGCCGGTGTGAGCGTGATCTGCCAGCCGATCTCCTTGCAGGAGAAGGGCTGGTTGAGGGCAACCGGCTGGTTGTCTGCAAGGCAGACCAGCGCGGGGGAAACCGGCGTGGCACTGCCCGGCAACTGACGAGCGGGGAGCAGGGTAAAGGGAGGTTTGCCCTGCATAGTGAGGTGCACTTGCAGCACATTGGCGCTGGCGCCCTGCTCGATAAGGTAGCGGGGGCCGTTCGCGTCATTGCCAGCGCAGGCCCACAGCGGCAGCAGCCACAGGGCAAACAGGGTGATATGTCGACTCATAAGAGGGTTAGCGCTCCTGCTCGTAGCCCAGCAGATCGCCGGGCTGGCAATTGAGTTCACGGCAGATGGCCTCCAGAGTGGAGAAGCGCACCGCCTTGGCGTGGCCATTTTTGAGGATCGAGAGGTTGGCCTCGGTGATGTCGATGCGCTGGGCCAGCTCGCGGGCGGTCATTTTGCGTTCGGCCAGCAGGGCATCGAGGCGGATGATAATGGGCATAGGATCCTCACACCGTCAGTTGCTGTTCATCGGCCAGCAGTTTGGCCTCGCGCATGACCAGTGCCAGCGCCAGTACGATCAGTCCCGCCAGCAGTACCCGGAAATCTGAGGTACTCAGCGCTATGGTACCGAGTACTTCCGGGCCTCTCATGGTGAGCACCGTATCCAGCAAGGGGGTCAGGATCAATTCGACCAGGAAGGTTACACAGAGCAGCAGTCCGATCTGCCGATAGCGGCGGATCTGCTCGAAGGTGAAGAGCAGACCGGCGCGGTAGCCGCGAAACAGCTGACGCAGTTGCCAGAGCATCATCATAAAGACCAGATCCGGCAACAGCTGCACCAGGGTGCCGAGCAGCCGGGTGGAGAAGTGAAGGGGATAGTCGGCAGGATTGATGCCGGGACGGCTCAAGATGGTGTTGAGTTTATCCTGCAGAAAATCGGCGCCACCGAAGGGGGTCCACACCTCCAGCAAGGTGATCAAAGGGGTCGCTAGCAGAGCCAGCAGCAGCAGCCATTCGATCAGCATGCTCGAGCGTTCGAGTTTGTTGGAGATCATCTCATTCCTCACTGTGATGGTTTTATCTGAAAGGTAAAGTTTATCGTTTATCAATATTCACATCGGCAATATTTATTGTTTTACGATATGCAGTCAAGATAAAACTTATTGAAAAACGATAATTTCAATCTGTCCGAAGGGGATGACTTTTGGCCGCAGCCTCTCTAGACTGGCGAGGTTGTATACAAAAACTCAACATGGACAAGGAGTTATCGATGCACCAGGGATGGCTGCTGATCGGATTGTCGCTCACCTATCTGGGGCTGCTGTTTCTGATCGCCTTCGTGGCAGACAAGCACAAACGGCACCGTCTCAAGGGGCAACCGCTGCTCTACAGCCTGTCGCTGGCAGTCTACTGCACCTCCTGGACCTTCTTCGGCACCGTGGGGCAGGCGAGTGAATCCCCCTGGTCGCCGGTGCCCATCTACCTTGGCCCCATGCTGGTATTTCTGTTTGGCTGGCGGCTGCTGGCCCGCCTTATTCTGGTGGCCAAGCGCGAGCACATCACCTCCATCGCCGACTTTATTGCCGCCCGTTACGGCAAATCCCAGCGGCTCGCCATGGTGATCGCCCTCATCGCCATCATGGGGATCCTCCCCTATCTGGTGTTGCAGCTCAAAGCCATCGTCACCGGGCTGGATCTGCTGATGGTCAACAGCGGCGGCATCAGCCCGACCAGCAATACCAGCGAGCTGGCGCTCGGGGTCACTCTGCTGCTGGCGCTGTTCAGCATCCTGTTCGGCACCCGCCATCTCGATGCCACCGAGCACCACAGGGGGATGGTGGTGGCCATCGCTTTCGAGTCAGTGGTCAAATTGCTGGCCTTTATCGCGGTGGGGGGCTTCGCCCTCTGGCTGATCCTGAGCAAACCGGGCGAGGCTCACGAGCAGGTGACCCGCGACTTCTTTGCACAGGTGGTGGCGGTGAGCCCCGGCAACCTGCTGGAGCTTGCCATCTATACGGTGTTGGCGATGTGCGCCGTCATCTGCCTGCCGCGCCAGTTTCATGTGACTGTGGTGGAGAACAATCAGGGGCAGGATCTGCACTGGGCGCGCTGGATCTTCCCGCTCTACCTGTTTGTGATGGGGCTCTTTATCTGGCCGCTGGCGCTGGCGGGCAAGCAGTGGGTGGGGGCCGACATGGCCTCCGACACCTATGTGATCAGTCTGCCGATGGCCCTCGGGTTCGATGGCATGGCGATGCTGGCGTTTCTCGGCGGCACCTCGGCGGCCACCGGCATGGTGATCGTCTGCACCATCGCGCTGGCGATCATGGTGAGCAACGATCTGGTGCTGCCAGTGCTGCTGCGCCGCTTCTGGCGGCAGGGGCGCGACGAGCGGCTGGTACGGCTGCTGTTGCAGGTGCGCCGTGGCGCCATCCTGCTGATCTTGCTGGCGGCTTGGGGGCTCTACCTCTGGCTCGGCGATCTCACCAGCTTGTCGCGCATCGGCTATCTCTCCTTTGGCGCGGTGGCCCAGTTTGCGCCGGCCCTGCTGCTCGGTCTCTACTGGCGTCACGGCAATCGCAAGGGGGTATATCTTGGGTTGAGCCTCGGGGTGAGCCTCTGGTTCGTGACCCTGCTGGTGGAGAGCGGGCTGCTGGCCGGCTCTCCGCTGGCCGAGTTGCTGGCGCCGCCGGACTGGCCTGCGTTTCGCGAGCTGAGTCTCGGGGCCTGGTGCATCTTCCTGAGCCTGCTCTTCAACCTGCTCGGCTATGTGGCTGGCTCGCTGCTTTCCCGTCCGGCGGTGAGCGAGCGGCTGCAGGCGGCCAACTTTGTCGGCAAGCCGAGCCGCGATACCGCCGCCCTCTATCAGGCGCGGGTCTCGGTCAAGGAGCTGGAGATGCTGGCGGCCCGCTTTGTCGGCTCAAGCCGGGTCAAGCGCGCCTTTGGTCGCTTCGCCGGTGAGCGGGGCGGCACCCTGGCGCCCCAGATGCAGGCTTCGGCCGAACTGATTGCCCACACCGAGCGGCTGTTGGCGGGGGTGTTTGGTACCTCGTCAGCGCGGCTGGTGCTCGCCTCGGCCCTGCAGGGGCGCAACATGCAGCTCGAGGAGATCGCCACCATAGTCGATGAGGCTTCCGACGTGTTTCGCTTCAACCGCGGCCTGCTGCAGGGGGCGATCGAGCATATCGGACAGGGGATCTCGGTGGTGGACAGGGAGCTTCGGCTGGTGGCCTGGAACCGCCGCTACATCGAGCTGTTCCACTATCCGCTGGGGCTTATTCAGGCTGGGCGCCCCATTGAAGAGATCATCCGCTACAACGCCCAGCAGGGACTCTGTGGCCCCGGTGATATCGAGGATCACGTGGCGCGGCGGGTTGCCTTTATGAAGCGCGGCAGCGCCCATATCTCGGCGCGGGAGCGCCCGGACGGGCGGGTGATCGAGATGCAGGGCAACCCCATGCCCGCCGGTGGTTTCGTCATGACCTTTACCGACATCACGCCGTTTCGCGATGCGGAGCGGGTGCTGCGCGAAGCGAACGAACATCTGGAGGCACGGGTGGCCGAGCGCACCCGTGAGCTCTCCGAACTCAACCGTCAACTGCTGCTGGTGAACCAGCAGGTGGAGCGGGCCAATCAATCCAAGAGCCGTTTTCTGGCGGCGGTCAGCCACGATCTGACCCAGCCCCTTAATGCCGCCAAGCTGTTTACCTCCTCCCTGCTGGAGATGTTGCCCGATGCTGGCGAGCAGGCCCGCATTGCCCGCCATATCGACGATGCGCTGGGGGCGACCGAGGATCTCATCACCGATCTGCTCGATATCTCGCGGCTCGAAGCGGGCAAGTTCAAGGCCAAGAAGCTCGACTTTGCCCTGCGCGATCTGCTCGACAACCTCAAGGCGGAGTTTGGCGTGTTGGCGCAGGCGGGGGGGATCCACTTCTCGGTGGTGGAGAGCAAGCACGCGGTACACAGCGATGTGCGGCTGCTGCGCCGGGTGCTGCAGAACTTCCTCACCAATGCGTTTCGCTACAACCCGGGCGGCCGGGTGCTGCTTGGTTGCCGCCGGATGGGGGAGAAGATCCGCATCGAGGTGTGGGATAACGGCCCCGGCATCCCGCAAGACAAGCAGGAGGCGATCTTCGACGAGTTCTCCCGTCTCGATCACTCCCGTACCGCCAAGGAGCAGGGGCTGGGTCTGGGGCTCGCCATCGCCCGCGGCATCTCGCTGGTGCTCGGTCATCAGCTCACATTGCAGAGCTGGCCGGGCAAGGGATCTGTCTTTGCGGTGACCCTCAATCTGGCGACTCGGCCGGTCACGGCCCATCAGCTGGCTGCGCCGGTGGCGCGCGACAGCCAGCTGGAAGGTGTAGCCGTGCTCTGTATCGACAACGAGCGGGACATTCTGACCGCCATGAGTACCCTGCTCGGCCGCTGGGGCTGCGAGGTGCGCTGCGCCGTCGATCTGGCCGAAGCCGAGGTGCTGGTGGCAGAAGGGTTTGTGCCGAGACTGGTGCTCTCTGACTACCACCTCGACGATGGCAAGACCGGGTTGGAGGCGCTCGCTGCCCTGCAACGAGTGTGTGGCGACGAGCTGGGAGGCATCATCATCAGCGCTGATCGCAAGAGCGAGTTGCAGGCGCAGATCCGCGAGCGGGGGTATGGCTACATCAGCAAACCGGTCAAACCGCTCAAACTGCGGGCCCTGATGAACAGCCTGCTGCTGCGCTAGCCGCATCCGGGGCGGCTAGCCGTGAACCTGCTCACAAAACCGTACAATGATCCTGTGGCCCGTGGTCATGGATGAATGCCGAAAACAGAGATTTATTGGCGAAGATCTCTTCATCTTCCCGCGCAATCGCCGCCAGTTACAGTATTGGCTTGCCACTGTCGGTGAACGCCGACAGTGGCAGACCGGATTGGCTCACTCTATAGTCGGGATGCGATTTTTTGCATCGCAAATGAAGTAACCGAAGGGCAAACCGATCGCAAGATCGGGACGCAAAGCTTCCGGTCCAGGGATGAGCCGTACTTGAGATAGCGGGGCCACCACAGGTTGTTGTGCACCTTTGCCAAGAGGCCGCACTGCCGTCTGCGTTACCTGTCAGGGCGTAGCCCTTTTCGTTGCCAACATAACGAAATAGGGAAATATAAAAAATGCTAAGTCCAAAGCCTACCATGCTGGCCCTTGCGGTCGGTCTGTGCTGCGCCTCGTCCGCTTATGCTGCGGCGCCCGGCAAGCCGACCATCGGATGGGGCCCCACCAAGTTTTCCATCGTTGAAGTCGATCAGGCGGCTACTGCCTACAACAATCTGGTCAAGGTAAAGGATGCCGCCGATGTGGAGGTGAACTGGAACCTCTGGAGCGGCGATCTGGGCCAGAGTGCCAAGGTGCTGCTCAATGGTCAGGAGGTGTGGTCCGGCCCCTCGGCCGCGGCGGGCAGCGCCAAATTCAAGGTGAAGAAAGGGGGGCGCTACCAGATGCAGGTGGCGCTGTGCAACGCCGATGGCTGTACCCTCTCTGATGCCAAGGAGATCGTGGTTGCCGATACCGACGGCAGCCATCTAGCGCCACTTAAGGCGCCGCTGCAGGAGAACAACAAGCCCTACGCCAACAAGTCCGGCAAGGTGGTGGGGACTTACTATGTGGAGTGGGGGGTCTATGGCCGCAAGTTTACGGTGGAGAAGATCCCGGCCCAGAACCTGACCCATATCCTCTATGGTTTCACCCCCATCTGCGGCGGGGATGGCCTCAACGACAGCCTCAAGGAGATCGAAGGGAGCTTCCAGGCGCTGCAACGGGCGTGTGCCGGTCGCGCCGACTTCAAGGTGGCGATGCACGATCCCTGGGCCGCCATCCAGATGCCGCAAGGCAACCTCACTGCCCATGATGAGCCCTACAAGGGCAACTTTGGCGCCCTGATGGCGCTCAAGCAGGCCTATCCGAACCTCAAGATCCTCCCCTCGGTCGGCGGCTGGACCCTCTCCGACCCCTTCTACTTCCTCGGTGACAAAACCAAGCGCGATGTGTTTGTCGGCTCGGTGAAAGAGTTCCTGCAGACCTGGAAGTTCTTCGACGGTGTGGATATCGACTGGGAGTACCCGGGCGGACAGGGGGCCAACCCGAAACTGGGCAGCCCGAGCGATGGTGCCACCTATGTGGCCCTGATGAAGGAGCTGCGGGCCATGCTCGACGAGCTGGAGGCCGAGACCGGTCGCCAGTATGAGCTCACCTCGGCCATCGGGGCGGGGGGCGACAAGATCCAGGATGTGGACTACAAGGCGGCCCAGCCCTACATGGACCACATCTTCATGATGACCTACGATTACAACGGTGCATGGAGCAACACCGAGCTGGGCCACCAGACCAACCTCTATGCAGCGAGCTGGGACCCCGCAACCAAGTACACCACCGACAAGGCGGTCAATCAGCTGCTGGCGCAGGGGGTTGAACCGGGCAAGCTGGTGGTCGGGGCCGCCATGTATGGCCGTGGCTGGACTGGCGTGAGCGGTTATCAGGGCAACAACCCCTTCACCGGCAAGGCGACCGGCAAGGTGAAAGGCACCTGGGAGGACGGGGTGGTGGATTACCGCGACATCGTCAACAACCGGATGGGGGCTGGCTGGGAGAAGGGCTACGACGAGGTGGCCGAGGCGCCCTATCTGTTCAAGGCTTCGACCGGCGATCTCATCACCTATGACAACGAGCGCTCGGTCAAGGCCAAGGGGCAGTATGTGCTGGCCAACAAGCTGGGGGGCCTCTTCTCATGGGAGATCGACGCCGACAATGGCGACATCCTCAATGCCATGCATGAAGGGCTGGGCCACGGCGAGGGGACGACTCCACCAGCCAACAAGCCGCCATTGGCCAACGCGGGCAGTGACCTCAAGGTGACCGGTCCGACCGAGGTGACGCTGGATGGTTCGGCCTCCCACGATCCGGAAAATAGCGCGCTCAGCTACAGCTGGAAGCAGATCTCCGGGCCGCAGGCTGGCTTGCTCGATGCCACTCAGGCCAAGGCCCGTGTTGTACTCGATGCCGTGTCCGCCGACATCAATCTGGTGTTCGAGCTGACAGTGACCGATGACCAGCAGTTGAGTGCCAAGGATCAGGTGGTGGTGACCAACAAGGCGCCGCAG
>NZ_CAWLMI010000064.1:0-13063 GCF_963862045.1 Aeromonas sp. 159
GCCGAGATTGCAGCGAGGGGGGTTGGGGTTAAGACGGGCGACAGCCCGGCACCTTGGAGCTCTGACAATAACTGTACGCTACCGGATCCTGATGTCTTTACGGACCAGATCATGAGGCAACAATGGGGATTATCGCCCTTCTCTATCGAGCGTTTGCAGGCTGGCGCCAGTGTCAGGGCAGACGGTTTCACCCTCTGGCTGCAGAACGGCCAGGTGCAGTCGAGCCGATCGTTACCAAGCGAACAGTATTGGCAGCCAGAAAAACTGCCGCCCGCCGAACAGGAACAGCCGGATGAGTTCGCGGTACCGGAAGGGGAGCAAGACTGGCCAATGCTGGTTGAGCTGTGCGGCAAGGTCTACCAGGCACAAGGCCATGCAGGGACACACCAGTGGATCGAGATGCTGCCACAGCCCTATCAGTCAGAAATGTGGCGGGTGCTGGAAGGATTAGATGTGCCGAAGTGGATGCAGGAGCAGGGAGACTACAGCGAGGAGTAGGCATGAACATGAGTAGCAAGCTTACCGTCAGCCGGTAAGAGTACCGCCGGCTGGACAATCGGGTGACCTGCGTCCTGCAGCAACGCTGGCCTGTCGGCTACCGCCCCGAGATACCTAACCCAATGCAGACCAGAGCCAGCCTCCCCAAAGTACCGGTTCTGTAAGCAGATGACGGCTCTGTGAGCAGCCCTATCTGAATAGCACCGGGCAACATCACCGAGCACGCCACCCCAAGCGTCGTCGAACATCTCAACCCAAGGAGCAATCCAGCAGTACTCGGTCGTGCTGACCATCGTCAACATATGAGGCCACAGCCCTACATCTTGACCAGCTACATAATGTGATACTAATTGCCTCGATAACAGTCCTGAGTTGTTCACGAGGAGAAGGCCTTGTGGAGCTTTCAATTCCAGTTCCTTGAGTGTATTGTTGCTCCGTTACAAAAGCGGAGCCAAAAGAGGAGTTCCTGCGAATACGTCCAGCACCATTAACAGACTGATAGCGTTGTCTTTAAATGTGTTTTCGGGGCCACGTTTCAGCGTTATATGGGCTGAATATTATGGTTAAGTTGTTCAAGGTGTGAACATGTTAAGTGAGGAAGAATACAAGGCTCATATTAATAGCATTGAAAACAAAGAGGTTCCAGAAATAATATTTTCGGTATTATGCAAAGTTTCACAATTTTTAGAAAATCGCAGAAAATTATTTTCTGAATCAGAAAGAATTAGGCAAAATCTATTTAACTCCTTCTTCAAACAATACAATACAATACAATATTGGCGCTCTCACAAAAAACTCAATATGTTTTTAATCCTGATATCAGCTATCTAGACATAAGATCTATTAATATACTTATTAGGTCTGCACATGAAATATATTTGGTACATCATTATTTAGTATCTGATGGTATGTTTGGAAGCGTCAATTCAGTTGACGAGAGAGCCTTTAAGTATCTTATATATAAACTATCAGGAGAATTATCACAAATAAGAACATTGGATTTGTATAAGGAGCTTAAATATAAGCCTGACAACACACTGGATTTATATGAGGCCGCCACTACCAATAAAAATGAAGTTTTGCAAAAAATAAGTTCTTTTGAAATTTATAAAAATTTGCCGAAAGAACTGAAGAAAAAAATTAAATCAGGAGAATGGAGAGTAAATAGTGAAAGAACTTTAAGTTGGTCTGATCTAGCCGAATTAACACCGATGGTTGCTCAGTATGGAAAACTAGAATATCACCATTTAAGCCAATATACTCATATGACATATGCATCACAAGTTCTTGAGGCAAATCATAATCAAGATATTGATGGTTTGCTCTGCCATTTGTATATACTTGCATCTTTATTTTCGTTTTCTGTGATATCGTCTTACAATATGATAATCACAAAAGATGATATCTTAACAAAGAGAGAACAATCACTCATTATAGAGTTTTTAGGATTGGCCTCTAACAGATAAACATATCACAATTCATAACGTAGCGTCGCTAAAAAACAAACACGACGTTTTGATATAACAAAAATTAAGAGCTCATCATGGCAACACATAATGTAAATGACAATATTATATTAGCTAATTTATTTTCCTTTAATGTGGTTTCTGTTGGAGATATTATAAATTTGCTACTGATCCAGCCCCAAGTAACTAATCTTGTAGTAGATTCCATAAACTTCTCTCAAGGTCCGTCCGCCGACATTATTTTACTAGCAGATAACAACAATAATTTTTGCACTATTCAAAAAGATAACTCCAATGTGATTCATATTTTTAAAACTGCAGATAGCAATCCGATTATATTACATGAGCATCATGTATAACTGAGCTACAGTGGTTGCAGCTCGTGTTATGGAGTTTAGTGCTATGGACTTCTCCTTAAACTGTGTTTTCAAAACGTTCATATTTCAGAAGCTGCAATTTTAAGCCATAACATGGGCCTCTAAAGGGCCCATTCCAGTGTTTACGTAAATAAATTATTTTTTATCTGGATGGGGCTCTATCAAGTGAGGTTAGCGTTTTTCCATCCCTTGATAGGAGCACAGCATACGCCCCCAGTCCTTTCAAGACGGTCTCCTGCACCTCCGGCGTGAGTGATCCCATCAAGCTCAACACCAGCTGGTTTGTGGTCTTGGCCGAGGACCTTCGGGTGTGAGCAAACGACACGGTAGCCACCCAACTGTGGCCGAACTCTGCGTCGGAGCATGGGTAAAGATAGGTATCGCATAACTCACTTAACCACAGGCAGCTCGCCGAGCGCGGTGGTATAGCGGGGGCTTAGCTGCTCCCGCTTCATCATCCACTCTCGAGTATCCCGGCCACGGGTCGCAAAGTAGACCTTCCCCAACCGTCCCTGATTGATCTTGTAGATGACCTGCATCAGCGCCTCGCTGCGCGGGGATTGCTGCTGTGCGGCGAACAAGTCTCCCTGCTGCATGCTGGCGGGGGTGAAATCGGCCAGTATCACGCCACCTTTCTGGTAATGCTGTTCGTCGCGCCAGATGCGGGGGAGCAGCTCGGGGATCAGGGTCAGCAAAGCACGGGTGTCATGGGTGGGCATCGCCAGCTTGGTGCTTACCTGGATGCCGTAATAGGGCTCTCGGTCGCTGAACGGGCTGGTACGAATGAACAGAGTCACGTGCCGGCAGCACATCCCCTCCCCCCGCAGTTTCTCGGCGGCCCGCTCCATGTAGCCGGCCAGCGCCTGGTGCATGGGACCTATCTGGGTGATGCGCTCCCCAAACGAGCGCGAGCAAATGCTCTGCTGCTTGGCCTGGGCCTCTTGCTCCAGCTCGGTGCAGGGAATGTCGTGCAGCTCCTGCACTATGCGCTCGACCACCACGCTATAGCGGCGCCGCAGTGTCTTGGGGTCGACGGCGACCAGGTCGGACACGGTCTTGATGCCCTGCGCCTCTAGCTTGGCCAACAGCCGCAGGTCAATGCCCCATATCTCGGATACAGGCCGTCAAGACCAGCCATGGAGCAGCCAACCACACACGACAACCTTGATTAGCAGCACCTAACCCTCCCACCTTAACAACGAGCTAAAAAAACACTCAACGCATCAACATAGGTCACCAACAAAATTAATACAACAGTTGAAATTGAACTGTAAGTATATATTTTTTTGGTAAACGTTGACCCAACCAAGGGCTTCGTGCGAATACCGCTAGACAGTAGGGACAGGCTAGGAATATCATGATCTATAGGCAATGTTTCAGTGTCAGTCATGAGAGTTGGGAGGTATTATACGGACTACTACATCAATCGTTAAAAACTATTTTCCAATCTATTCATTGTTAGTAGAAAACACCGATAATCGTCAAGGCAATTAAATGAAAAAATTATTTTTTATTCTATTTATTTTTTCCATACAAACATCAGCATCAGAAGATGAATATATAAACAAACTAAAGGAACTTGATTGGCAGCAAGTACCAAAATCTTATTCGATCTCTGACAATAAAGCGACAGTAACAACAACAGAGAATGATTTTTTAGTAATTGGTAAAGATGCCGATGAATACATGTATATAACGCAGGGACACAAGAACTATCACCCAGATGCTGTAATATTGAGGGTTCAGGGGCCAGAAGTAGATTCACAAGTCATCTATAAACTAAATAAAACTGGTTATTTAACTAAGGATGACTGGGATGAAAACATTGATAAAGATGCAATGCTTAAAGAAATACAAAGAGGTACCACCGAGGTAAATAAATTAAAAGGAGAAGGTTACCTTGATTTATATGTAGATGGGTGGGCACAAGAACCTCATTTGGATAGTCTCAAAGACACTGTATATTGGGCCATATCAGGCCATGATGCTGCAAACAATAAATTCATTAATGCAAAGGCTCTAAAATTAGGGCGTGAAGGATATACAGAAATATTTTGGATAGGGTCACCAGAACAGTTTACCAGCACAGAAAAAGTGCTAGAACCTGTGTTAAAAAACTATAATTATAGTGAAGGTTTCAAATATTCTGATTATGTTCCTGGCACAGATGCAGTAGCCGCAGCAGGCGTGGGTGCACTAGTCTACAAATTGGCAACAGGAAAAGCGGTTGCAAAAGCAGGCGCTTTCGCCCTAGCCGCTGTTTTTGCTAAAAAATTGTGGTTCTTAGTATTTCTTCCGTTTGTATACGCTTGGAAATGGGTGAAGAGAAAACTCAGCAAAAAGCCAATCGAATGATTTTTTCAACACTGACCTTTTACACCTAATCCATTTCACTTTCTTTGTAGAAAATGGATGGTTAGAAATAACGTTAGGTCGCAACATGATCACACCAATAATGAATGACGATGCCGAGTGAATAGGGAAGAACAACTGGGGACGCTATTGCGCCCCCAGTCCTTTAAGTACCATTTGCCGCCCCTCTGGCGTCAATGACCCCATCAAGCTCAGCACCAGCTGGTTGGTGGTCTTGGCCGAGGGGCTTAGGGTGTGGGCGAACGACAAGGTGGCCACCAAGCTGTGGCCACACTCGGCATCGGTGCACTGGCAGTAGAGATCCGAGACATCATCGCTCAGTCGGTTGGTCTTGGTAATGCGGCCCCGCTGGCCACACACTTTGCAATAAACCCGCATTACGCCCCCTTTTCTATCCAAATCAACAGCCTATCTTGCCACAGCAAGCACTGTTTGTTTATACAGTTGAACAGATATTCTCCCGAAAATCGACCCGCAGGGAGACGGGAGTCCCGCGCTGTTGATGGCATCCTGGATAAGCTCGCACAGCGGCAGCACCTCGTTGCGGGCATAGGTCGCGTCGTACTTCTCAGGATCCCCTAGCCCTCCCCCACCATTGGTCGGGATGATGCCGGCCAGCGCCGCCGGAAAACGGTGGCTGGTCAATACGTCCTGGGCGGTGATCCCCTTGATGGCCGCGAACTCGTCCTTGGTCGCAATGTCCCCCACCGGGATCAGCTTGATGCCATCGGGCTTGCCGTCCGGGATGTTGACGAACATGGAGCGGAAGTTCCCTACCCCTTTGCTGCTGGCGATCATCTCCTTCATCTCCTCCTCGGTGTCGTCGTCCATGTTCGGGTCGGTGGCGTAGAAGATGAAGCCCATGTGGGCGCCGTTGAGGAAGTATTTGCGCCGAAACAGGGTGGCATCCTGATTGAGCAGCGCCGACTGCAGGCCGCCCAAGTAGTCGGGCATACCGTAGATCGCTCGTGCAGCTCGCAATCAGAGCGGATTGCGGCGCGGCCCGAAGGGCAGACGCCAACGAAACAGGCTGTTAAGGGTGGCCCGCCACTGATTGGGACGTCCCAGGATCTGCTTTTGCAAGCGAGTCTCTTCCTTCAGCATCGCCTCATCGCTGCGGGCCCAGGCCTGGCTGTAGAGCTGCTTGATCCCCGCCAGTGCATCCGGCGATTTGGTGATGAGGGTGCGGGCAAACTCCCGCGCCTCCACCAGCGGATCGGCGCAGACCCGGCTCACCATCCCGAGGGATTTCGCCTCGACGGCATCAAGCTCACGCCCGCTCATGGCCAGCTCCATGGCGGTATCCACCCCCATCAGGTTGCGCATGGTGACGCTGCCACTCATATCGGGGATGATGCCCCACTTGATCTCCATCACCGAGAAGCGGCAATCGGGGGTGCTGAAGCGAAAATCGGCGCCGAGCGCAATCTGCAGACCACCGCCAAAACAGACCCCTTGGGTGACTGCAATCACCGGCACCGGCAGCTGGTGCCAACCATAGGCAACCCGCTGGGCCAGATTGGTCGCCTCGTCCGCTTCACGCTTGAGAATATCGAGCGCCGCCACCGGCTGTCTCAGCATGGATTTCACATCCAGCCCAGCGCAGAAGGCCCGCCCCTCGCCGTGCAGGATCACCGCCCGCAGCCCCTTGTGCCGGGCGAGTTGCGTCAGCGTCTCATCGATGGCGCTGAACATGGCGCGGTCCAGCGCATTGAGTTTATCCCCCCGCGTCAGCATCACTTCGGCAATCCCGTCATGGATCTCGCACTTGACCCTTGGTTTTTCCATCTCCCTTGTCCTCTCCTTGATCCCTGAAACTGACTCACTGGTCATACCACCACGTTATCAGAGTGTGAACAGGCGGTACAGCTGAGACTAAAGTCGGCTGGTCGCCTCCCCCTCCCTTTGTCACACTGGGAGCTGCATGAGTGCCGCAAGCCAGCAGAGGACGCTGTCATGTCAACCCTGTTCAATTTTGCCAGACCACCGTTCGACCGACTGGATGAGGAGGCGCGCGAACGGCTCTCCCGTCACCTCTCGCTCTGCTATTTTCGCGCTGGCGATACTCTGCTCAAGGAGGGGGACGAGCCTCCCGGCCTCTATCTCATCATCAAGGGGGCGGTGGAAGAGTCGGCCCCTCACCACCAGTTTGGTGATTACGGGGTCGATGACCTGTTCGATGTGCGCGCCCAGTTTGATGGCCGCTGCCACCACCGCTTCACCGCGCTGGAAGATAGCCTCTGTCAGCTCATTCCTCGCCACACTTTTCTGGCGCTCTGTGAGCAGGACTCGCAGTTTGCCAGCTACTTCACCGCCAATCTGGCCGAGCGTCAGCGCCAGCAGGAGCAGCGCGAACAGCTGGGTCAGAAGAATCTGGCGGAATTTATCCTGACCCGCATCGAACCCGGCCACCTGCAGGCACCGCTTATCGTCGACAGCAAGCTGTCACTGCTGGCGGCGACCGAAGCCATGGTGAGCAAGGGGACCGATTGCCTGCTCTACCCGGCCCACGACGGCTCCCTCACGCTGGCAACCCGCAAGACCTTGCTCCATGCCCTGACCCTCAAGGGATTGCCGCTGACGGCCCCCCTCTCGGTGCTGACCCCTACTCCTCTGATTGGTCTGCCGCTGGAGAGCTATCTGTTTGATGCCCTGCTGCTGATGACCCGCCATCGTATCAAGCGACTGGTGGTGTGGCGTGGCAACGAGGTGGCGGGGATCTTGCAACTGACCCAGGTGCTGGGGCTCTTCTCGACCCACTCCCACGTGCTGACGTTGCGTATCGCCCGCGCCGACAGCCTGCCAGCGCTGGAAGCGGTGGCCCGCGAGCAGCAACAATTGACCCGCTCGCTGTTTGCCCAAGGGATCCACACCGCCTTTTTGATGAAGCTGATCGCCACCATCAACGAACAGCTGATCGCCAAAGCCTTTGCGCTGGTGATCCCCCCCGAGGTGCAGGATAAGGTTTGCCTGCTGATGCTGGGCTCGGAGGGGCGCGGCGAGCAGATCCTCAAAACCGATCAGGACAACGCCCTGATCCTGCCAGAGGGGGTGGCATGGCCCACCCAGGCAGCCGATCTGGCCGAATTCAGCGGTCTGCTGGAGCGACTCGGCTACCCGCTGTGCCCCGGGCAGGTGATGGTGAACAATCCGGCCTGGTTGAAAACGGGCAGCGAGTGGCAAAGCGCCATTGCCAGCGCCTGTACTACGGCAAAGGAGGATGAGCTGCTCTGGCTCGCCACCCTGGCCGATGCTCACCCCATCGCGGGGGATCGACAGCTCCATCTGCCGGTTGCCAGAGCGCTGCGCGAGCAGTTGGCGGACAGGCGGGATCTGCTGGCTGAGATGGTGCGACCGGCGGTGGCCTTCCATGCCCCCCTCACCCTGTTTGGCCGGCTGGAACAGCCACCGGAAGGGCTGGATCTGAAGCGGGGCGGCCTGTTCCCGCTGGTGCACGGTATCCGCATGTTGGCCCTTGAGGCAGGCATTCTGGAGACTTCAACCCTGGGGCGTATCGACGCACTGGTGGCCGCCGATCGGCTCAGTGCCGACTATGGCAGCAATCTGGCAGAGGCGTTCCGGCTCTTTATCCGGCTTAGGCTGCGCAGCCAGCTAAAGGGAGGCAATAGTCGGGTGCAGACAAGCGAGCTTAGCCACAGCGAGCGGGATCTGTTGCGTCAGGCGCTGCATCAGGTGAAGAAATTCCAGCAGTGGCTCACCTTGCACTTTCGTCTGAGACAATAGTCATGTTGAGCCGCGCTCGACGCTACTGGTATGGCCGCACGTTCCGAACGGGCGAGTTCGCGCCGCTCTTTGCCACCCCACCCGAAGATGAACGGATCGCCCTCGATTTCGAGACTACCAGTCTCGATCCCGAGCAGGCCGAGATCGTCTCCATCGGGGCGGTGCGCATTCAGGGCAACCGGCTGCTGACCGGCGAGGCCCTCGCCATCAAGGTACAGCCACCGGCTAGCCTGACCAGCCAATCTGTGGTGATCCACGGTCTGCGCCATCAGGATCTGCAACAGGGGATGAAGCTGGAAGCCGCGCTGCGCCTGCTACTCGACTATATCGGCCCGCGCGAACTGGTGGGCTATCACATCGCCTACGACCTGCGCATTCTCAATCTTGCCTGCCAGAAATTGTGGGGATTGACCCTGCCCCAGCGAGGGATCGAGGTGAGCCAGCTCTATCACGACCACCTCTATCGCCGCTACCCCGATGCTGCGATTGACCTCCACTTGAGTGCCATCTGCCGTCACTTGGCGCTGCCCCCCCTGCCCGCCCACGATGCCCTTGCCGATGCCACCACGGCCGCGCTCATCTACCTGCGCCTGACCTGCGGCTCGCCGCTGGCTTATCCCAAAGTCTAATTGTCGACAAATAACATTTAATTCACATTTTGCTTACATGAGCAGATTGCCTGCTCGTCGGGGTTACCCCATCCACCGCTGACACTCATGTCATGGAGAACTGCAATGGAACAGCAAAGCTATCTGAGGATCCAGCAAGATCCCAACTTCCAGGAGCTGGTCGCCAAGCGCCAGCGTTTTGCCTGGGCCCTCTCGGCTCTGATGCTGGGACTCTACCTGGCGTTTATTCTGCTCATCGCCTTTGCCCCCGGTTGGCTCGGCACCCCGCTCAGCGACAGCACCACCGTCACCCGTGGCATTCCGGTCGGGGTGGGACTGATCCTCTCCTCCTTCGTATTGACCGGCATCTATGTGTTTCGGGCCAACGGCGAGTTTGACGAGCTGAATCAGAAGATCCTCAAGGGAGTGCAGTCATGAGCGCAAAAAGCATGAAAGGCAAATGGCTGCTGTTGGCCTCACTGGCCTCCTCCCCCCTGCTGGCAGCGGATGCGCTGACCGGCGAAGTACAACGCCAACCTCTCAATGTGTCGGCCATCGTGATGTTCGTGGTCTTTGTGGCCGCTACCCTGTTCATCACCTACTGGGCCTCCAAGCGCAACCGCTCGGCTTCCGACTACTATGCGGCCGGTGGCCGTATCACCGGCTTCCAGAACGGTCTGGCCATCGCCGGTGACTATATGTCCGCCGCCTCCTTCCTCGGGATCTCCGCGCTGGTCTACACCTCCGGCTACGATGGCCTGATTTACTCCATCG
Source organism: Aeromonas sp. 159 (assembly GCF_963862045.1). NCBI lineage: Bacteria > Pseudomonadati > Pseudomonadota > Gammaproteobacteria > Aeromonadales > Aeromonadaceae > Aeromonas > Aeromonas sp. 159. The sequence continues at coordinate 9,841 of NZ_CAWLMI010000064.1, forward strand.
GTTTTCTGGTGGGCTGGCCCATCATTCTGTTCCTGATCGCCGAGCGGCTGCGCAACCTTGGCAAATATACCTTTGCCGATGTCGCCTCCTATCGTCTCAAACAGACTGAAGTGCGCACCCTCTCCGCCTGCGGTTCGCTGGTGGTGGTCGCCCTCTACCTGATTGCCCAGATGGTCGGTGCCGGCAAACTGATCGAGCTGCTGTTTGGCCTGCAATACCATGTGGCCGTGGTGCTGGTCGGTATTCTGATGGTGCTCTACGTGCTGTTTGGCGGCATGCTGGCCACCACCTGGGTGCAGATCATCAAGGCAGTGATGCTGCTCTCCGGTGCCAGCTTCATGGCCATCATGGTCATGAAATCGGTCAACTTCGATATCGGTGCCCTGTTTAGCGAAGCGGTCAAGGTGCACGAGAAAGGGATCGCCATCATGAGCCCGGGTGGCCTGGTTGCTGACCCCATCTCCGCCATCTCACTCGGCCTGGCATTGATGTTCGGTACCGCTGGTCTGCCCCATATCCTGATGCGTTTCTTCACCGTGAGCGATGCCAAAGAGGCGCGTAAATCTGTGTTCTACGCCACCGGCTTTATCGGCTACTTCTACATTCTCACCTTCATCATCGGCTTTGGCGCCATCTTGCTGGTGAGCACCAACCCGGCCTTCAAGGACGCCACCGGCGCCCTGCTGGGCGGCACCAACATGGCAGCCGTCCACCTGGCCAATGCGGTTGGTGGCAGCCTGTTCCTCGGCTTCATCTCTGCCGTGGCATTTGCCACCATTCTGGCGGTAGTTGCCGGATTGACCCTGGCGGGAGCCTCTGCGGTCTCCCATGACCTCTATGCCAGTGTGCTGAAGAAGGGCAAGGCCAACGAGACCGATGAACTGCGCGTCTCCAAAATGACGACTCTGGTGCTGGGTGTGGTTGCCATTGGTCTGGGGATCCTGTTCGAGAAGCAGAACATCGCCTTCATGGTCGGTCTGGCCTTCTCCATCGCCGCCAGCTGCAACTTCCCGGTGCTGTTCCTCTCCATGTTCTGGTCACGCCTGACCACCCGTGGCGCCGTCTACGGTGGCTGGCTGGGGCTGGTGAGCGCAGTAACCCTGATGATCCTGGGCCCGACCGTATGGGTGAAAGTGCTGGGTCATGCCCAGGCTATCTTCCCCTACGAATACCCTGCCCTCTTCTCCATGGGGTTGGCCTTCGTCGGGATCTGGTTCTTCTCCATCACCGACAGCTCCCAGAACGCCGCCGACGAACATGCCAAGTTCCTGCCGCAGTTCGTTCGCTCCCAAACCGGGCTGGGTGCCTCTGGCGCCACCTCCCACTGATGAGTCAATCACACTACCAAGCCGGCCTCGTGCCGGCTTTTTTTATTGCCCATCAATCGGCTGCACGCCCCGCTTGCCCCGATCAAGATCACACTTCTCGCTAAAACTTTCGGGGGATCTGTGCCATAATGCGCGCCATTTGACAGACCAATCGGGACACATACCTTGTTAAGTAGCAACAACATCACCATGCAGTTCGGCGCCAAGCCGCTGTTTGAGAACATCAACGTCAAGTTTGGCGGCGGCAACCGCTATGGCCTTATCGGCGCCAACGGCTGTGGCAAGTCCACCTTTATGAAGATCCTCGGCGGTGATCTGGAGCCCACTGGCGGTAATGTGAGCCTGGACGTCAACGAGCGCATCGGTAAGCTGCGTCAGGATCAGTTCGCCTACGAAGATATGCGCGTACTGGACGTGGTCATGATGGGTCACACCGAGCTGTGGGCGGCCATCGCCGAGCGCGATGCCATCTACGCCAACCTCGAAGCGACCGACGACGACTACATGAAGGCCGCCGAGCTGGAAGGTCTGGTCGCCGAGTATGACGGCTATACCGCCGAATCTCGCGCAGGCGAACTGCTGCTGGGTGCCGGTATTCCCATCGAGCAGCACAACGGCCCGATGAGCGAAGTGGCCCCTGGCTGGAAACTGCGTGTGCTGCTGGCACAGGCGCTGTTCTCCAACCCCGATATCCTGCTGCTGGACGAACCGACCAACAACCTGGATATCAACACCATTCGCTGGCTGGAGCAGGTGCTCAACGAACGTGAAAGCACCATGATCATCATCTCTCACGACCGTCACTTCCTGAACTCCGTCTGTACCCACATGGCGGATCTGGACTACGGCGAGCTGCGCGTCTACCCGGGCAACTACGATGACTACATGCTGGCCGCCACTCAGGCGCGCGAGCGTCTGCTGGCCGACAACGCCAAGAAGAAGGCCCAGATCGCCGATCTGCAATCCTTCGTCTCCCGTTTCAGTGCCAACGCCTCCAAGTCCAGCCAGGCGACCTCCCGTCTCAAGCAGATCGACAAGATCAAGATTGAGGAAGTGAAGGTCTCCAGCCGTCAGAACCCCTTCATCCGCTTCGAGCAGGAGAAGAAGCTCTACCGCAACATTCTGGAGATCGAAGGCCTGTCCAAAGGTTATGGCGAGGCGCCCCTGTTCAAGGGCCTCAACATGATGCTGGAAGTGGGTGAGAAGGTTGCCATTCTGGGTACCAACGGTATCGGTAAATCGACCCTGATCAAGACGCTGGTCGGGGATCTGGCACCGGATACCGGTACCATCAAGTGGTCCGAGAACGCCCAGATCGGTTACTACGCTCAGGATCACGCCGAAGATTTCGACACCGACCTCAACGTGTTCGACTGGATGGCCCAGTGGAAACAGGATAACGAAGACGAGCAGGCTGTGCGCTCCGTATTGGGTCGTCTGCTCTTCTCCCAGGACGACATCAAGAAGCCGGTCAAGGTGCTCTCCGGTGGTGAACAGGGCCGCATGCTGTTCGGCAAGCTGATGATGCAGCGCCCCAACATCCTGATCATGGATGAGCCGACCAACCACCTGGACATGGAATCTATCGAATCCTTGAACCTGGCACTCGAGATGTACAAGGGCACCCTGATCTTCGTCTCCCACGACCGCGAATTCGTCTCCTCTCTGGCGACCCGCATTCTGGAGCTGAGCGAAGATGGTATCCGCGACTTCGGCGGCACCTACGAAGATTACCTGCGCACCCAGGGCGTGGTATAACCCCGCTCCTGCGCAAGTGCGCAATGCAAAACCGGCACTCAGGTGCCGGTTTTTTTATATCCCGTATTTAGACGACTGAGATGGCGTATAGCAGTGGTGTGACTACACGCCACAGAGCAGATAGCAGATAGCAGATA
>NZ_CAWLMI010000065.1:0-25326 GCF_963862045.1 Aeromonas sp. 159
ACTGCCGGCGGGTGGCCTTATCTCCCAGCTGCTCTACATGGTGTGGGGCGCGGGTTGGGTGGCGGTCGCCGCTCGGGGTTATCGGGGGGAGCCGCTGCAGTTTGCCGATCTCTTCGCCGGTTTTCGCCACAAGCTGACCCCGCTGATGCTAGGCGGTCTGCTGGTGTTGCTGCTGTTTAGCCTGGTTGGCCTCGTCTGTCTCGGTCTGCTCTCCATGTGGGGGCTGCTCCCGCTGTTGACGCAGGATCCCGAGAGCATGGTGGTCTCAGCCAGCCAGTTGCAACAACTGCTGCTGGTATTGCTGGTGGGGATGCTGCTCATCATTCCCGTACTGATGGGGGTCACCTTTGCTCCGGCGCTGATCTACCACCACGATATCGGCATCATCCAGGCGGTACGGCTGAGCTTCTTCGGCTGCTGGCGCAATATTTTTCCCTTCTTCTGGTGGGGGCTGCTCTCAGCCATTTTGTTGCTGTTTGGCGCTGTGCTGTTGCTGGTAGGTCTGCTGGTGGTGATCCCGGCGCTCAACTATTCCATCTATGTGGCTTATCGGGATATTTTCCTGGACGAGAGTGCGCAGCCGGAAGCGCCGCACTCAGAACCATTCGGATTTGAAGCCTGATCAAGGGATCAGAGTGAAGAAGGGGCCCGCAGCGGCCCCTTCGTTATGTTTGGGTGTGCGGAGTGCTTACTCCTGCCAGATGGGATCCGCCGCCATGCGGGCCAGCAGAAAATCGAGGAAGCTGCGCAGTAGCGGCGACATCTGCTTGCGGGTGGCATACACCCCGTAGACCCCGAGGCGCTTGGGCTGCCAGTCGGTCAGCAGGGGCACCAGTTCCCCGCGCTCCAGATAGGGCTGGGCCGAGTAGCGGGGTTGCAGGCTGATCCCTGCGCCTTCCAGCGTTGCTTCCAGCAGCAGGTTGGAGATATTGGCACTCAGGTTACCACTGACCGGCACTGACTCGGGGCCGTCCGGTCCATTGAACTCCCACAGGCTCTTGCCGAAGTAGGTGTAGGTGAGGCAGTTGTGCAGCGCCAAATCCTGCACCTTGTTTGGCATCGGATGACGTGCCAGATAGGCCGGGCTGGCACAGACTACCGAGTGGCAGGTGCCGAGACGACGCGCCACCAGATTGGGATCGAGGTCGTTGGTGATGCGCACCGCCAGATCGATCCGCTCCTCCACCAGATTGACGGTTCTGTCGAGCAGCAGAATGTCGATGGCCGTTCCCGGGTATTGCGCCAGATAGTCGTTGGCCGCCCCGACCAGCAGTGCTTCTGACAGGGAGTAGCTGCTGGTGATCCGCAGTTGCCCCTTGGGGGCGTCATCCCCCTTCACAGCGATCTGCTCCATCTCCTCGCCGAGTGCCAGCATGGCACGGGCCCGGTTCAGCGCCTCCTCTCCCGGCCCTGTCAGGCTCAGACGACGGGTGGTGCGGTGCAGCAGGCGGGCGCCCATCCAGCTCTCCAGCTCGGCCAGATAGCGCGACACCATGGCGCGCGACATATCCAGTTTCTCTCCGGCGCCGCTCAGGCTCCCTTGTTCGACTACGCTGACAAAGACCCGCAAGGCGGTCAGTCGATCCATGTATGGCTCTCTATATGTTCGATATGTGCAACAGTGATGCGCTTTTTATGCTGTATTTGCACCTTAAGTGATCCAATACACTGTGTCCATCAAATGAACCCCCGAATACTTAATGAGGAATAGATGATGAACAACACCCTGATCCGCAACCTGACTCTGGCTACCACCCTGCTGAGTGGCGCCGCACTGGCCGCCCCCCTGAGCGTGACCGTCTACAACCCTGGCGAGAAGGCAATCTTCCCGGTCTCCTCCTCACTGGTGACCGGTGACAAAGAGGCCATCCTGATCGATGCCCAGTTCGACGTGCAAAATGGTCAGGCGCTGGTCGACATGATCAAGAAGAGCGGCAAAAAGCTGACCACTGTCTATATCAGTGCCGGTGACCCCGACTTCTACTTCGGTCTGGAGCCAGTCATGGCGGCGTTCCCGGATGTCAAAGTGCTGGCCGACCAGCATGTGGTTGACCATATCAACAAGACCAAGGATGCCAAGCTGAGCTACTGGAGCCCGATCCTCGGCAAGGGTGCACCGAAGAGCCTGACCGTGCCGCAAGTGATGACCGCCAGCCACCTGACGCTGGATGGCGAGAAGATTGAAATCAAAGAGATGAATACCCCGAATGCCTACCTCTGGGCCCCTTCCATCAAGACTGCTTTTGGTGGTGTGCCGGTCTACCACGGGGTGCATGTCTGGATGGCCGACAGCCAGACCAAAGCGGCTCGCAGCAACTGGGTCAAGGCGCTGGATAACCTGCTGGCCCTGAAACCCGAGCGTGTGGTACCGGGCCACTTCTTGGGCACTGCTCCCAAAGGCACTGCTGCTGTGACCTTTACCCGTGACTATGTAGAGCGTTTCGAACAGGAGCTGGCCAAGGCGAAAAACTCCGGTGAGCTGATTGAGGCTCTGAAGAAAGCCTATCCGGCACTGCCGGTTGACGATGGTCTGGCCATCGGTGCCAAGGTCAATACCGGCGAGATGAAGTGGTAAGCCACTGAGCCTGCTTTCCCTGTGTTTTTTACCGGGCCTAAGGGCCCGGTTTTTGATCCGAGATTGAAGTGAGAATGAAGATGAGCGAACAACAAACCACCCTCCATTATGTCTATGACCCGCTCTGTGGCTGGTGCTACGGTGCCGCCCCCCTGTTGCAGGCGGCAGCCACCATTGCTGGGCTCAAGATCGAGCTGCATGCGGGCGGTCTCTGGCTGGGTAGTCGCCGTCAGCCTATGGGCGAGGCATTGCGTGATTATGTGCGCCCCCATGATCAGCGGATCGAGGCGCTGACCGGCCAGCATTTTGGCGAGCGCTACTTTAACGAACTGCTGCTGCGGGAGGGCTGTCTGCTGGACTCCGAGTCGCCGATCCGTGCGGTTTTGGCCGTCACGGCGTTGGGGGGCGATGGGCTGGTCATGTTGCACCGGATCCAGCAATCCCACTATCGGGACGGGATCTGGATTGGTGAGCCTGCGTTTCTTGCCACGCTGGCGGCAGAGCAGGGGATTGCAGCCGAGGCATTCCAGCAAGCTTATCTGCAGGCCCCCTTGCTGCAACATCTGGCAGATAGCCAGGGCTGGATGAAACGGCTGGGCGGTCAGGGTTATCCCACCCTTGGGTTGATGCACAACGGTAAGGTGAGTGCTGTGCGAGTGGCTGACTTTTTGGGCGATCCTGCCGGGTTGCGTCAGCATCTTCTAGAGTTGATGGAATAGTTATTAGAATGTGAACGGACAAGGTCTCTTTAGAAGTGGAGTGAACGGGCCGATATTCCTGTATGCAGAAGCGATATGAAAGCCTTCGACTTTCTGCTTGCAGACTATGCTCTATGTGACCATTCCCGGCGGATGTTGCGGGAGTGCAGACTCATTTCAAGGAAGCCCCCATATGTTCAAAAACATGTCTATCGGCCAGAAACTGAGTGCCGGATTCGCCATCCTGGCACTGCTGGTACTGGGCTTGGCCTGGTTCTCCATCAGCCAGTTGGCAAAGCTCTATGGTGATACCGAAACCATAACTGACAACCTGCTCCCGTCAACCCGCTATGCCAGCCAAATGCATGTTGCCATTCTGGATGCGCGCCGCTCTGAGTTGGCCCAGGTTATCGGTGGCCTGAATAAGGATGATCAAGAGGTAAGCGATCGCACCCTGACCTTCAATAAGGCCAGGCAGGAATTTGAGCAAGCAGCCCAAAAATACGGCGCTTTAGCTTTCACTACAGGTGAAGAGAAACAGGTTTATGAGCAGGTGGTTGCGGCGGGGGCCAAGTATTTTGCGGTGCATGACCAACTGTTGAGCGCCTTCGCTGCTGGCGATCTGGAGCGAGTCAGAAGTCTGCGCAAAAACGAAACCCGGGTCGCGCTGGAGGAGGTGGGAGCAAAATCCTTCCGCCTGCGGGAAATCAATAACGAGATTGCGGCCCAGATGACAAAAGATGTGGAGGCGCTCTACAGCAGTGCCAGAACCATGAGCGTCATTGTCAGTCTGGTGACGCTGGGTTTTGTGGTGGCAATTGCCTGGCTGCTGACCGGTCAGATCCGCAATCCGGTGATGGCGTTGCTGGAACAGACCCGGCGGGTCTCCTCTGGTGATCTCACCTCCCGCATCGATATGCAGCAGTTCAACAATGATGAACTGGGAACCCTTGCCAAAGGGTTTGGTGAGATGCAGACCAATCTGCGCACCCTAGTGAGTGAAGTGTCGGGCTCTGTGGTTCAACTGAGTTCCGCCGCGGAAGAGATCAGCTCTGTTGCCAGCCAGTCAGCCAACAATATGAATGCCCAACAACATGAACTGAACCAGCTGGCGACGGCGATGAACGAGATGCAGGCTACGGTGCAGGAGGTCTCGCGCAACACCAGCGATGCGGCCAGTGCCGCCACCTCTGCCAGTGAGACGGCCGAACTTGGTGCGCAAACGGTGAATGACTCCATTCAACGTATTGAACGGGTCGCCGGTGCTATCGAGAGCACTGCGGTAGTGATCCGCCAACTGGGCGATGACAGCCGCAATATCGGCATGGTGCTGGAGGTGATCCGCGGCATTGCCGAACAGACCAACCTGTTGGCATTGAATGCTGCGATTGAAGCGGCCCGTGCCGGTGAGCAGGGGCGGGGGTTTGCGGTGGTGGCCGATGAGGTGCGTACTCTGGCCAAGCGCACTCAGGACTCCACCTCCCAGATCAACACCATCATTGCCGAGTTGCAGCAGCGTGCCGAACAGGCGGGCAGTACCATGCAACAGAGTCAGGAGCTGATGAACACCACGGTTGCTACCGCGCGGGAAGCGGGCGAGTCTATCTCCCAGATCAGTGGCTCGGTCAGCAGCATCTCCCACATGAACATCCAGATTGCGACAGCCACCGAAGAGCAGGGGGCGGTGAGCGAGGAGCTCAACCGTAACGTGGTCAATATCAGCCATGCTTCCGAAGAGGTGGCCGCCGGTGCCACCCAGATGGCTCAGGCGTGCAACGAGCTGAACCATCTGGCTACCCAACTGCAGGATATGGTGCGCCGTTTCAGGGTGTAATCCCTCGGCGAGTCAAACAGCCCGATTACCGCGAGCTGATCGGGCTTTTCTGTTTTGAAGGGGAAGTCAGAGAGGGTCACTGCGAGTGGATGACTTGTCCCGCCGGACGATATTGTGCATGCTGATGGCCCATTTTCCAGGCAGGACTCTTGCTGTATGAATCTTCGCGATCTCGAATATCTGGTGGCGCTGGATGAGGAAAAACATTTTCGCAAAGCCGCAGAACGCTGCTTTGTCAGTCAACCTACCCTGAGCGGCCAGCTGCGCAAGCTGGAGGATGAACTCGGGGTCATTCTGATCGAACGTACCTCGCGCAAGGTGCTGTTTACTCCGGCTGGCGATGCCATGGCCCATCAGGCGCGTCGGGTGCTCAAGGAGGTGCGCGAGCTCAAGAGCATAGGTCAGCACTTCTCCGAGCCGATGTCAGGGGAGATCCATATCGGTTTTATTCCGACCGTGGGCCCCTACCTGTTGCCCCGCATTATCCAGACCCTGCGTGAGCGTTTTCCCCAGCTGGAGTTCTACCTCTATGAGGAGCAGACCCAAACCCTGCTCAAGCGGTTGGAAGAGGGGGAGCTGGATTGCGTCATTCTGGCCGAGATGCCGGGGATGGAGGGGTTTGGTTCAATCCAGCTCTATCATGAGCCGATGTGGTTGGCTGTGCCTTGCCATCACCCCGAAGCACAGGCAAGGCAGGTGCCACTCGGCAATCTCAAGGGCAAGAAATTGCTGATGCTGGCCGATGGCCACTGTTTGCGGGATCAGGCGATGGGATTCTGTTTCGCTGGCGGGATTGGTGAGGATCAACGCTTCAAGGGAACCAGTCTCGAGACCCTGCGCAACATGGTGGCCGCCGGTAGCGGCATGACCCTGGTGCCAAAGCTGGCCGTACCTGCTGATCATGATGAGGGAGGGGTGAGCTATCGACCTGTGGTTGACCCTGTGCCGGGGCGTACCATCTCGCTGCTCTATCGCCACTACTCGGTGCGTCGCCCCTGCTTCAATGAGTTGGCGGCCTCGATCGCCACGCTGATGAGCAAGCAGTTGGCCCAATAAAAAAACCGGCAGCCAAGGCTGCCGGTTTTGCTTCTGCCGCGATAACGACTTAGAAGATATCGTCGGTAGAGACAGGCCCTTCTACATCGGGGTTGTCACCGCCGTAGACCTGATTGCCATCCGAGCTCGGTGCTGCGTAGCGGGTCGGCTCGGTACCTTCCTTGAAGTATTCGTCGGTGCCGCCACTGGTTGCCAGCAGGCCGGTTTCGCTATCAATCTTCACCGTCATGATCCCTTCGGGAACCGGCATCTTGTGCTCCGGCAGCTTTTTGAGGGCGACTTTCATGAAGTCGATCCAGATAGGCTGCGCGGCGCCACCACCAAACTCGGCACGGCCAAGGCCACGCTGGTGGTTGTCAAAACCGATCCATGAGGTAGCAACGATGTCCGGGGTGTAGCCGGAGAACCAGGCATCCCGCGATTCGTTGGTGGTACCGGTTTTACCGGAGATGTCGTGACGTTTCAGGTCGCGGGCTGCACGCCAGCCGGTACCACGCCAGCCGTTGCCCCCCCAGATGGCTGTGCTCAGGGTGTCGGTGATCAGGAATGCACTCTGGGCACTGATGGTATGCGGGGCGATAATTGGCGCGAGAGGGGTCTGCGTGCCATCTTGTGCGGCTCCATCAACAGTTGTCTGCGGCAGTGTGCTCTGCTCGGGCGCAGCCTGCTGTTCGCAGGTGGTGCAAGCAATAGCAGGATTGGCCTGATAGATGGTGTTCTCCAGGCTGTCGGTCACTTTGTCAATGAAGTATGGGGTTACCAGGAAGCCACCGTTGGCCAGTACCGAGTAACCACGTACCACTTCGAGGGGGGTGAATTCGGCAGCGCCCAGCGCCAGCGACTCATGGGGAGAGATGAAGTCGCGAGGGAAACCAAAGCGGGTCAGACCGTCGATATAGGTATCCAGACCGATGGCGCGCATCAGTCGAACCGACATCACGTTCTTGGACTTGGCCAGTCCCAGACGGAGCGGAGTGGGACCATCATACACGGCCGGGGAGTTCTTGGGCTGCCACATGGGCCCTTTTGACGGATCCCACTGGTTGATCGGCGCATCGTTGATGAGCGACGCCAGGGTATAGCCATGCTCCAGCGCGGTCGCATAGAGGAAAGGCTTGATATTGGAACCGATCTGGCGACGCGCCTGATCGACCCGGTTGAATTTGGAGAGTTCGAAGCTGAAACCACCGACCAGTGCTTCCAGTGCGCCATTTTTCGGGTTCATGGCAACCAGCGCGGCGTTGACGTCCGGGATTTGGGCCAGCAGCAACTCTTCGCCCTCTTCCCGCACCCAGATCTGGGCGCCGACTTTCAGCACATCGCGCGCCGATTTCGGGGCATAGCTCTGGCGGTCGTCGGTAATAAAGGAGCGGGCCCATTTAATACCGTTCCAGCCGAGCTCTGCTTCCTTGCCATTCTTCAGTACCAGCGTGGCGCTGCGATCACCGAGCTTGGTCACGACCGCCGCCATCAGCGGGTCGTAAGTGGGCTGTTTGCCAAGGTGAGCGACGATCTGCTCGTAATCCCAGGCTGTCTCGCCAGCCTTCCACAACTGAGCCGTCGGGCCGCGATAGCCGTGGCGCATGTCATAGGCAAAAACGCCATCCAGCAGTGCCTGTCTTGCCGCCCGCTGACGTTCGGCAGAGACGGTCGTGTAGACGTGCAGGCCCATGGTGTAGGCATCTTCACCGAACTGCTCGACCATCTTCTGGCGCACCATTTCCCCCAGATAGGGGGCGTGCAGGGTCACTTCGGCGCCGTGAAAACGGGCCTTGATCGGCATCTTGGACGCTTCGTCAAACTGAGCCTGGGTGATCTTGCCAGTTTCCAGCATCCGGCCCAGCACCACGTTGCGGCGCGCAAAGGCCCGCTCGGGGGAGCGGATGGGGTTGAGCATGGACGGGGCTTTTGGCAGACCGGCAATGATGGCGATCTCGTCCAGTCCCAGATCCTTGACCTCTTTACCAAAGTAAACCTGTGCCGCAGCACCGATCCCGAAGGAGCGATAACCGAGGGGGATCTTGTTGAGGTAGAGTTCGAGGATCTCATCTTTTGAGAGATTCTGCTCGATCCGCCAGGCAAGGAAGACCTCCTTGATCTTGCGGATGATGGTCTTCTCATTGCTCAGGAAGAAGTTGCGGGCAACCTGCTGGGTGATGGTACTGGCCCCCTGACGGGCATGGCCGGAAACAGCCCAGACAGATGCGGCTCGAATGATACCTATCGGGTCAATGCCCGGGTGCTCATAGAAACGTGCATCTTCGGTCGCCAGTACGGCATCGATCATGGGTTGCGGAATTTCGTCCAGACGCAGCGGAATGCGACGAATTTCGCCATATTGGGCGATCAACTCCCCATCCCGGCTGTAAACCCGCATCGGGGTTGCCAGCTTGACGTCACGCAGTGCGGTGACATCGGGCAGTTGGGGTTTGATATAGAAGTAGATACCGATGAGGCTGGCAACACCCAGCACTGCACCCAGCATCATGACAATAAACAGGCGAACGAGCCATTTCAGCATGGAAGAACTACCAATCGTCTTAAAATTAGCCAACGGGCGCAGAGTATAGCCCTTTTGCCATCGGGAATTCGAGGTTTTCCTGTGGCGAGCCACCCACCTCAAAAGGATGCGAGAGGTTAGCACTACGGGGAGTAATAACCAAGGAGGGCCACTTGCCATGAAGAAAGCGAGATGGGTCACTTTTCGACATAAACTTTATGACATTGATAGTTAGAGCATTTAGGATGAGTGAAGCACTCCTCTGATCGGGTGTCCTACACTCTGTTCAGGAATAAAACCAAATAACGCATGGATGTGTATATGTTTGGGCTTTTTAACAAGGGATCCCTCCTCCCTCTGGTGGGCATTGATTTTGGCAGCCAGACCATCAAGGCCGTTACCCTCAGTGGCCGACCTGGCAAGCTTCATCTCGAATCGGTCGCCGATATTGCCACCCCGAAAGGGACGCTGGTTGACTATCAATTGCAGGATATCGAGCGCGTCAGCCAATCTCTCAAGACCCTCAAGCGTCTTATTCCAACTCACAGCGACTATGCCGCCACTGCGGTGACCGGTTCCAACGTGATTACCAAGGTGATCCAGATTGATGCCCGCCTCAGCGACAAGGAGCTGGAGAATCAGGTGCAGCTGGAGGCCGAGCAGATCATTCCCTTCCCCCTCGATGAAGTGAGTCTCGATTTTGAGGTGCTGAGCACCAACAACAGTGAAGATCGTCAGGATGTGCTGCTGAGCGCAGCCCGCACCGAGAGTGTCAACGGCAGGGTCAGCGCCCTTGCCGAAGCCGGTATTGCCGTCAAGGTGGTGGATGTGGGGGCCCATGCGTTGGGCCGTGCCGTGGTGGCCTGTCTGCCCGAATTGCAGGAGAGTGAACGGCCGATCGGGGTGATAGATATCGGTGCCAGTGCCATGACCTTTGCAGCGCTGGTCAAGGGAGAGGTGATCTACTCCCGCTTGCAAAACTTCGGCGGCGATCAGTACAGCCAGGCGCTCTCCTCCTTTTATGGCATGACGCTGGATGAGGCTGAGCAGGCTAAAACCAAAGGTACCTTGCCTGTTGACCATGAGCTGGATGTGCTGATGCCCCACATCAACTCGCTGCTGCAGCAAGTGCGGCGCAATATCCAGCTGTTTTGCAGTTCATCCGGTTATCGCGACATCGCAAAACTGGTGCTGACGGGGGGAGGCAGTCTGCTGCCCGGTTTGTTGGTGCAGGTAAAAGAAGAGGTCAATTGCGAGGTATTGCACCCGGATCTGTTCGCTCTGTTTGGCAAACCGAAAGGAGAGGCCGAGCTGGTACATGGTGCTAAATATATGACGGCATTCGGGTTGGCTCTGAGGAGTTTCACACCATGTCAAATATAAACCTTCTACCCTGGCGTGAAGCCCGGGCCCAGCGCCAAAAGAAACAGTTCGGGGCCTTGCTGGGGATTTTTGTGCTGGCCACGGTCGCGCTGGGATTTTTTGCCAACTGGCTGGTTGATCGCCAGATCGTCGCCCAGCAGCAGCGCAACCAGCGGCTGGTTCAGGAGATGACTATTCTGGATGCCCAACTGGGGGAGATCCGTCTGCTCAAAGAGCGTCGCAAGGAACTGATCGATCGGATGCAGCTCATCGAGCAGTTGCAGATGCGACGCAATGTGCCCGTCCGCCTCTTCAATCAGCTGCCTTCACTGGTGCCCAACGGGGTTTACCTCAACACCCTCTCGATGCAGAACAATATTATTGATGTAAATGGCAAGACCGAAGCCTATGGTCGGGTGGCCAGCATGATGCGGCGGATTGATGGTTCCGGCTGGCTGGGTCAGGCAAAGATAAGCACTATTTTTGCGGCTGATGTTGCGCCAGTGTCATTGAGCCAGTTTTCCATGATGTTCCTGATCGCCAACAATGCTGCGGCTGCAGGGAATGTGGCCAAGGAGCAACAATGAACCTTCAGCAACTCAACGAGTTGGATATCAATGACATAGCAAGCTGGCCAAAATGGGCAAAAGGGGTCTTCATCTTTTTCTGCTGCGTGTTGACCGGCGGCGCCATCTACTACTACGTGATTGCCAACTCACTGACCAGTTTGACCCAGGAAGCGGGGAAAGAGACCGAACTGAAAGCCCAGTTTGAAAGCAAGGCGATGCTGGCTGCCAACCTGGGGGCATACAAGGCGCAAATGGTTCAGCTTGAGCAACTGGTCGATACCCAGCTCAAGCAGTTGCCCAATACCCATGAGGTCGCCGGTCTGCTGGACGATATCAGCTTTATTGCTACCGACAACGGCTTGAAATTGAACCGGATCAACTGGGAACCCGAGGTAAAGCACGAGTTTTCAACCGAGCTACCAATGCGTATCGAAGTCGTGGGCACTTACCATGAAATTGGCAAGTTTACCGCTGACATGGCTGCCTTGCCCCGTATCGTCATCCTTGACTCCTTCACTCTGGGTCAGAGCAAGGATGAAGGGGAGCTGATTTCGATGTCGATGCTGGCCAAGACCTACAAGTACAACGGTAAAACAGTGGAGCCGAAACAATGAGACGCATCTGCTGGTTATTGCCTGCCCTCTTGCTGGCGGCCTGTGGTGGTCAGGAGGACATGGATAGCTATGTCGCCCAGACCAAAGCAAGGCCACCCATACCTATCGAGCCCTTGCCCGAGCTGAAGCCTTTTGCCCCTATGCACTACCAGCAACGCGAGTTGCGCAGCCCCTTCATGGTTCCCCAGCCTGAGGCGACGGTCGGAAGTACAAGTACTGCCAAGGCCCAGCCGGATTGTGCACAGACCCTGATGGATCGTGAGAAAGAGGTGCTGGAAAATTATTCGCTGGCCAGTCTGTCGATGCATGGTTCTTTAGGTAAGGCGGGTCAGTTGTGGGCCTTGATCAGCACCCCGGATGGCAAATCGATGCGGGTCGGGCTCAACCAGTATATGGGGCTTGATCAGGGCCGGGTCATCAAGATCACTGACACTGCCGTGGATTTGCTGGAAACCATTCCGGACGGGAAGGGGTGCTGGGTAACAAGAGAAACCCAGTTGGCGATGGCCAATGTGCAAGAAAAACAATAATCAGGGACGAACAGCAATGAGAACAACAATAGAGAGTGTATCCAAAGTGGCTTTGCTGTTTTGCGCCAGCGCCCTCAGTCAGGCGTGGGCAGTGGCAACCCTGCAGGAGATCAAGGTCAATCCGCTGCTGGCCGATCAATTGCTGGTCGAGCTCAGTTTTAGTGAGCCGGTCACGGGCTTTACCGATCGTCTCTCTTACCAACCCAATCAGCTGTTGTTGCATGTTCCCGGTGCGGCAGGGGCGCTGAAAGTGAACCCGCTGCCGATCCAGCGCCTGGGGGTTGATAATATCAAGGTTGAGGGTAAGGGCGCAGGTCTGGATATCAAGATCGCACTCGATCAGCTGGCCCCCTATCAGGTTCAGCAACAGGGGAACAAATTACTGGTGTCATTGGGCGAGGGGGCCTCTTCCGGGCTCATCAATGGTGAGAGCGCGCTGATTGCACCCGCAACCTCGGCTACTCCTGTGACAGCACCCTCTGCGATGGTGGCCACACCCTCTCCCTCGGCACTGCTCAATCCTCAGGTCGTCGCCCGGTCGATGCCTGTTGCGCCCGTGACTACGCCGGTAGCAACACAGCCTGCCAGCAAGCCGGTGCTTAACAACTATCAGAGCAGTGGGGGCGGCGCCTATTTCAACTCGGTTACCGGTGTGGATTTTCGTCGTGGTAAAGATGGCCAGGGGGAGTTTCTGGTCACGCTGGATAACAGCTCGGCCGCCGTCGATGTGAGCAGCCGAGGACAGACCGTACTGGCCAAGTTTCATGGCACTCGGGTACCGGATGGCTTGCTTAATCTGATCAACGTGCAGGATTTTGCAACGCCGGTCTCTCAGGTTGAAGTCTCCCGGCAGGGCAGCGATACCCTGTTTGAACTGTCGATCAATGGTCAGTTTGATTACCGTTACGATCAGGCAGACAAGCTCTTCATTATCGAGGTGAAAAAGCGGACGACGGCCACGGCATCCAAGCAGTATCAGGGAAAGCCCATCTCATTGAACTTTCAGGATATTCCAGTCCGTACCGTATTGCAGCTTATTGCCGATTTCAACAACCTTAACTTGGTAACCACAGATTCGGTATCAGGCAATATTACCCTGCGTCTGGACGGGGTGCCGTGGGAGCAGGCGCTCGACATTATTTTGAAGGTGCGGGGGCTGGATAAGCGGTTGGATAACAACATCTTGCTGGTAGCGCCTGCAGAAGAGATCGCAACACGCGAGAAGCAGCAACTTGAGAGCCGAAATCAGGTCGCCGATTTGGCCCCGCTCTATACCGAGTATCTGCAGATAAACTATGCCAAGGCCTCGGAAGTGGCGGCCCTGCTCTCTTCCGAAAGTACCAAGTTGCTGTCACCCCGTGGTGCGGTGAGCGTGGACGAGCGAACCAACGTGCTGGTGGTCAAGGATACCGCCGATGTCATCAGCAGCATCAAACGGATGCTCGATATTCTCGATATTCCGGTCAAGCAGGTGGTTATCGAGGCGAGGATGGTGACCATTGATGACGGTTTTGATGAAGCGCTCGGGGTGCGCTGGGGGGTGACCAAGAATGATGGTCATGGCAACAGTACGTCCGGTTCCATCGAGGGGAATGATGGCTCTGGTAATAACAATGGAGGCTCGGCGATCAACCCTCGGCCATCAGCTGACGATCGGTTGAACGTCAACCTGCCGGTGACCAATGCGGCCGGTACCCTGGCCTTCCAGGTAGCCCGTCTGGCCGATGGCACCTTGCTGGATCTCGAGTTGTCGGCGCTGGAAAAAGAGAGCAAAGCCGAGATTATAGCCAGTCCGCGCGTGACCACTGCGAACCAGAAACCGGCGTTGATCGAACAGGGTACCGAGATCCCCTATGTGGAGTCCTCTTCCAGTGGCGCTACCTCGGTTACCTTCAAGAAGGCGGTATTGAGCCTGAAGGTTACTCCGCAGATCACCCCTGACAATCGGGTGATTCTCGACCTGACCGTGACCCAGGATACCAAGGGTGAAACGGTACCGACCGGTACCGGTGATGCGGTTTCCATCAACGCCCAGTCCATCACCACTCAGGTGCTGGTGAACAATGGCGAGACACTGGTGTTGGGCGGCATTTATCAGCAGACCATCAAGAGCGATGTGACCAAGGTGCCGCTGCTGGGTGATATTCCCGGGTTGGGGGCCTTGTTCCGCAAGACCACCAGCGAGAACAAAAAGCGGGAGTTGCTGATTTTCGTGACGCCCAAGATAGTTACCGACGCCTTCTGAATGCTTTACATGTGAGGGTAAAACACATATAACCTTACGCCCCAATGAGGCTGGGGCGTAAGGGCTGCGGTTGCCAGTCCCGATATCTATTGAGATAATCCCCCTCCTGATCCATCGCAAGATAAGGTTCATAGGTACCCCGATCCAGTATTCATCGGGGTCGTACAGTTTGTAATTACTAACGAAAAGACATGGCTGAGAAACGCAATATTTTCCTGATAGGTCCCATGGGTGCGGGCAAGAGCACCATAGGTAGACATCTGGCAGAACAACTGCATATGGAGTTTTTCGACTCAGATCATGAGATTGAGCGCCGCAGTGGTGCTGATATCGGCTGGGTGTTCGATGTTGAAGGCGAAGAAGGTTTCCGGATTCGCGAAGAGAAGGTGATCGGCGAATTGTCAGAGCAGCAGGGTATCGTGCTGGCGACGGGTGGCGGTGCCATCAAGAGTCGCGAAACCCGCAACAAGTTGTCTGCTCGTGGCATCGTGGTCTACCTCGAAACCACTATCGAAAAGCAGCTGGCGCGCACACAGCGAGACAAACGCCGCCCTCTGCTACAGACCGAAGAACCGGCACGCGAAGTGCTGGAACGTCTGGCACAAGAGCGCAATGCCCTGTATGAAGAGGTTGCCGACTTTGTTGTGCACACCGATGACCAGAGCGCAAAAATCGTCGCCAATCAAATTGTAAAGCTGATCGGTATGTAATCTAGAGGACGTCCATGGAACGGTTGAAGGTCGAACTGGGTGAACGCAGCTATCCCATCGAGATAGCTGCAGGGTTGTTGCAGCGCCCCGAGGCGCTGGTATCGACCATCAAGGGCAAGCGGGTGATGATAGTGACCAACACGGTCGTTGCTCCGCTTTATCTTGAACGGGTAACCGCGTTGCTGTCGGGTTTTCAGGTTGAACACCTGATCCTGCCTGACGGCGAGGCGTACAAGAACCTGGCGACCTTTGAGCAGATCATGTCTGCTCTGCTTGAAACCAACCATGGGCGCGATACGACACTGATCGCTCTGGGGGGCGGCGTGATTGGGGATGTGGTGGGCTTTGCGGCAGCAAGCTATCAACGTGGCATTCCTTTTATCCAGATCCCGACCACTCTGCTCTCCCAGGTTGACTCCTCTGTCGGCGGTAAAACCGCTGTCAACCACCCCCTCGGCAAGAACATGATTGGGGCTTTTTATCAGCCCAAACAAGTTGTTATCGATACCGAATGTCTGAGTACCTTGCCCGCCCGCGAATTTGCCGCAGGGATGGCCGAGGTGATCAAGTACGGCATCATTTGGGATGCTGATTTCTTCAGCTGGCTGGAGCAGAACATGGTGCGTCTGCAACAGCTGGAACCTGCCGCGCTGGCCTACGCCATCAAACGTTGCTGCGAGATCAAAGCCGATGTGGTCGGTCAGGATGAGACCGAGCACGGCGTCCGTGCGCTGCTCAATCTGGGTCACACCTTTGGTCATGCCATCGAGGCCGAGCAGGGGTATGGCAACTGGCTGCATGGTGAAGCGGTATCCGCCGGCACCATGCTGGCAGCCTGGACTGCGCAGGCCCGTGGCGATATGAGCGAAGAGGACGTTGCGCGTGTGCGCGCTCTGCTGCTGGCCGCCAATCTGCCCATTCATGCGCCTGCCGAGATGGATTTCGCCGCCTTTATTCGCCATATGCGCCGTGACAAGAAGGTGCTGGAAGGCAAGCTGCGTCTGGTGTTGCCGGTTGGCATCGGCCATGCGCAGGTGGTGGGGGATGTGTCCGATGCCGAGTTGCTGGCGGTGATCGAGTCTGGTCGTGACGAATAAACTGCTAAAACTTCCTTCCCAGCGGCAGCTGGTTGACCGGCTGCTGCATCTGATTGAATTCAATCACCCTTTCATTTTTCTCTCCGGTAAACCCGGTTGTGGTCGCGGTACCCTGTGCGAATCCCTGCTCGGCGTGTTGCCGGAAAAAGTGCGGGTGGTAAGCCTGATTGGTACACCTGCCATGAAGATGGTGGATGTGCGCCAGTTGTTGCTGCCACAGGTGGTGGCGCGCCCGCTGTTCAATCCACAGGATGCGCTGGCGGAGAGCTTCTTTCGCATGCTGGAGGGGAGCAAGCCAGCCACCCTGTTGCTGCTGATAGAGCGGGCCGACCAGTTGCCGGCCGAATTGCTGGGAGAGTTGTGGGCGATCATCCGTCATAACGATACCCTGGCGGCGCCCCATCAGCTGGCCATTATTGTCTCGGGCAGTGACGTTTGGTGTCGTACCCAACGGCCGCAGCTCAAAGGACGTGCCATGCCAGCCCTTGAGCTGGAAGTGCCGCCACTGAGCCCGCCCGAGCAGCGCATCTTCTTGTATGAGAAAGCCAAAGAGCTCAAGATCCCGGCGACCCTCTTGCCCAAGCCGCAAGTCGAGGAGATCCTGAAAACGGCGAACGGACATCCGTCCACCATCATGCAGTTACTGGAGGATATCATGACCGACAGAAGGCCCAAGAAGCGTCAGGCGCAGTTGCCTGTCAAGAAGATTGCCACCGCTATCGCGCTGGTCGCTGGCGGCCTGCTGGCTTTGAGCTACCTGCTGCCTGCGCTGTTTGACAATGAAAGCAAACCGGCACTGCAGGATCCGGCGCAAAACACGGCATTGCCGATCCCGGTAGCGGGAGGCGATCCCCTCACCGCTGGCGGTTCGAATACAGATTCCGCTGCACAAGGCGCGCAAAACAGCGATGCAGCCAGTAATCCCAATGGGGTTGTGAAAGATTGGCAGCCGGAGGCGAAAGTGCTGCCCAAGTCGGTGGAGAGCGAAACCGTGACCACCGAATCAACCAATTACGAAGGGCGTCGGGTGGTGATCTCTGACGAGGTCGTGCAAAAGCTGATGACCGAACCCAAGGTGAGCGGCGCACTGCCTACTGACGTGGTGGACGAGCTGACCGGCAAGAACCCGAGTGGCACAGCCCCCAGTGGTGCAATCGCAACCACGGCGCCAGCCAGTACCGCCAAGGCACTGAATCCGGCGACAACCGCAACGCCTGCGGCCACCACCAAAACCGCCAACAGCGAGCCGGTTACCGCGCCAGCACCCAAAGTGGCCCTGACACCGGTCGCCACCTTGAACAAGAAGCCGCGCAACCACTACAGCATCCAGTTGATGGGGGCGAGCAACACCAAGGCGGTGGATCAGTTTGTTGCCGAGCATGGTTTGGCGGGCAAGGTGTGGGTCTATCAGACCAAGTTCCGCGGTAGCCCCTGGTATGTGGTTCTGCAGGGGGATTACGCCGGCCTGAGCCAGGCCAAAAGTGCCATTCGCAAACTCTCCCCCGAGCTGCTGAAAGGGCAGCCCTGGCCCAAGTCGTTTGCACAGGTACAAAAAGAGCTGAAGCAATAGCCTTGATACCGGATAAGGGGGTAGAATCGACCCCCTTTTTGGGTCTTGCCTTCTTACACACCGGATTTCCATGAAAAAAACACGCGCTTTTTTAAAATGGGCCGGGGGAAAATACTCCCTGGTTGAAGAGATCGCCGAGCGTTTGCCAGCCGGGCGTGTGTTGCTGGAGCCTTTCGTCGGGGCCGGTTCTGTTTTTCTCAATACCGACTACGACGCCTATGTGCTCAATGACATCAATCCGGATCTGATCGCCCTCTATAACCATCTCAAAGAGACACCGGATCATTTCATCGACGAAGCGCGCAAGCTGTTTGTGGCCGAGCATAACCACAAGGCTGCCTACTACCGGCTGCGTACCCAGTTCAACCAGACCGATACCAGCTTCGAGCGCTCCCTGCTGTTCCTCTTCCTCAACCGCCACGGCTTCAATGGCCTGTGCCGTTACAACAAGAAGGGGGGCTTCAACGTCCCGTTTGGTTCCTACAAAAAGCCCTACTTCCCGGAGAAGGAGCTGTGGGCCTTTGCCGAGAAGGCACAGAAAGCGACTTTTATTTGCGAAAGCTACGCCGATGCCATCAAGCGGGCCGAAGAGGATTGGGTTATCTACTGCGATCCTCCCTATGCGCCGCTCTCGACTACGGCGAGCTTCACCACCTATGCTGCCGGCGGCTTTACGCTGGACGATCAGGCGGTACTTGCCCGTCTGGCGCGGCACACCGCGGCCCATAAGGGCGTGCCTGTTCTGATCAGCAATCACGACATCGAACTGACCCGCGAGCTCTATCGCGGCGCCCGTCTCGACGAGATCCTGGTCAAGCGCACCATCAGCCGCAACGGTGGTACCCGCAACAAGGTGGCCGAATTGCTGGCACTCTATCCACCCGGCATCGAACCTGAGCAGGGCTACTATCCCAGCGACAGTGAACTGCTGCCGCTGACGTAACAGACCATGCGGCGCCCAGGGGCGCCGTTTTTTATTGGCGCGCCTGGGCCCGTGCCGATGCCGCAAAACCCGGGTGGCTGGGGGAGGGGAGGCGATTGCCCCATTTACCCCGCATTCGAGTCGTTTTCGCCCGCCTTTTACGTTAAAATTGCGCCGCTTTTTCTCCCTGGCTGCCAATGGATGATGCTGATGAAAGACTTTCTGATTGCCCCCTCGATCCTCTCTGCCGATTTTGCCCGTCTGGGTGACGATGTAGCCAAGGTACTGGCTGCCGGTGCCGACGTGGTTCACTTCGATGTGATGGACAACCACTATGTCCCCAACCTGACCATTGGCCCCATGGTCTGTCAGGCGCTGCGTGACTTTGGTATCGAGGCACCCATCGACGTGCATCTGATGGTCAAGCCAGTGGATCGCATCATTCCCGATTTTGCCAAGGCGGGTGCTTCCCTCATCACCTTCCATCCGGAAGCCTCCGACCATGTTGACCGCTCTCTGGGCCTCATCAAGGAGATGGGCTGCCAGGCGGGTCTGGTGCTCAATCCGGCTACCTCGCTCTCCTGCCTCGAGTATGTGATGGACAAGCTGGACGTGATCCTGCTGATGTCGGTCAACCCGGGCTTCGGTGGCCAGAGCTTCATCCCCGGCACCCTCGACAAGCTGCGTCAGGTACGTCGCCTGATCGACGAGAGCGGCCGTGATATTCGCCTCGAGATCGATGGCGGGGTCAAGGTCGACAATATCCGTGAAATCGCCGAAGCGGGTGCCGACATGTTCGTCGCCGGCTCTGCCATCTTCGGCAAGCCCGATTACAAAGCGGTGATCGACCAGATGCGTGCGGAGCTGGCTCATGTCACACGCTGAGCGCGCATTTGACCTGGTGCTGTTCGATCTGGACGGCACCCTGATCGACAGCGCCGCCCAACTGGCGCTGGCTGTCAATCTGACTCTGGCTGATCTGGGTCTGGAACAAGCTGATGAAGCGGTTATCCGTACCTGGGTCGGCAATGGTGCCGACAAGCTGATCCAGCGGGCCCTTGCCTATCGCGAGGCCGACCCCGAGCTGTTTGCCAAGGCCCGTCCGATCTTTTTCCAGCACTACAACGCCTGTTTGCTGCAGGGACTGGCAATGTATGATGGGGTTGCCCGGAGTCTGCGCCGCCTGCAAACCCTGGGCTACAAGCAGGCGATCGTCACCAACAAGCCGAGCGATTTTGTCGCGCCTATTCTTGATGCCCTCGGTATCAGCGATTGCTTCGCGCTCTGGCTCGGTGGCAACTGCGTACCGGTCAAGAAGCCGAGCCCGGAGCCCTTGCTGCACGCCTGCCAGGAGCTGGGAGTGAGTCCGGCTCGTACCCTGATGGTGGGTGACTCCGAAAATGATGTGCTGGCTGCCAAAGCGGCCGGCATGAAGGTGGTGGGGCTCACCTACGGTTACAACTATGGCCGCCCCATTGCCGACTCCCGGCCCGACTGGGTGTTCGAACACTTTTCCCAGCTCGATGCGCTGCTGAGCTAAGCGCGCCGCCGGACTGGCTGAATTACAAGGATTACTACTCTCATGACCAAACCAATCGTATTGAGCGGGGCGCAGCCCTCCGGTCAGCTGACCATCGGCAACTACATGGGGGCCCTGCGTCAGTGGGTCAACATGCAAGATGAGTACGACTGCCTCTACTGCATCGTCGACCTGCATGCCATCACTACCCGCCAGGATCCGGTTGCCCTGCGTAAGGCCTGCCTCGATGCGGCTGCCCTCTATCTGGCGGTCGGTATCGATCCCAAGAAGAGCACCGTTTTCATCCAGTCTCACGTGCCGCAGCACGCCGAGCTGGGCTGGATCCTCAACTGCTACACCCAGATGGGTGAGCTGTCGCGCATGACCCAGTTCAAGGACAAGTCCGCCCGTTTCGAGAATAATGTCAACGTCGGCCTGTTCGGTTATCCGGTGCTGATGGCAGCTGATATTCTGCTCTATCAGGCCAATCAGGTGCCGGTCGGCAACGACCAGAAGCAGCATCTCGAGCTGACCCGCGATATCTGCACCCGTTTCAACAACCTCTATGGTGAGGTGTTCACCATGCCGGAGCCCTTCATTCCGACCGAAGGGGCGCGGGTGATGAGCCTGCAGGATCCGACCAAGAAAATGTCCAAGTCGGATGACAACGAGGCCAACTTCATCGGCCTGCTGGAAGATCCCAAGCAGATCGTCAAGAAGATCAAGCGTGCGGTAACCGACTCCGACGATCCGGCCGTGGTGCGTTTCGACCCGGAAAACAAACCGGGCGTCTCCAACCTGCTGACCCTGATGTCCGGTGTGACCGGTCGCTCCATCCCCGAGCTGGAGCAGCATTTCGAAGGCAA
Source organism: Aeromonas sp. 159 (assembly GCF_963862045.1). Taxonomy (NCBI): domain Bacteria; kingdom Pseudomonadati; phylum Pseudomonadota; class Gammaproteobacteria; order Aeromonadales; family Aeromonadaceae; genus Aeromonas; species Aeromonas sp. 159. Next base: position 20,668 of record NZ_CAWLMI010000065.1, read on the forward strand.
GATGTACGGTCACCTCAAGACCGAAACCGCCGAGGCGGTTGTCGCTCTGCTGGAGCCGATTCAGGCCCGTTTCAATGAGCTGCGTCAGGATGAGGCCCATCTGATTGCGATTTTGGCCGAAGGGGCACAAAAGGCGCGTGAAAGGGCTGAAAAAACTTTGACCAGCGTATATGATGTAGTCGGCTTCGTTCCTCGAGCCTGACATACTGGGAAGGTGTAGTAGAAGAGAGCTGGGTATTTGCCTGGCTTTCTTTATTTTCCCCAGCTCTATTTTTGTTTGATTTTATTATTCCAACCCGGGATATATCCCCAAGAGTACCCATGTCTGTTCAACCGAATATTTCAATTGAAGAGCTGAGTGACAAAGGTCACTGGCTGCGCAAGTTTCGCAAGGCGAAAAACCTCAATACCCTGCAATTGATGGTCTCCAATGCCATCGACAAGCATCACAAGACCGCTGCCATTGCTGCCGCCATCTATCTGGCCGAATGTCAGCGTGAGCGGGAAATGGAGCAGGGTCGTTTTCTCGATCGTTAATTTTCCGCTGCTGGTTATCTCATGTTGCTGTTAATTGATAACTACGACTCCTTTACCTGGAATCTGGTGCAATATTTTGGTGCGCTGGGTCAGGAGGTAGAGGTCAGACGCAATGATGAACTGACGCTGACCGATATCGAGCAGTTATCTCCCCGTTTTCTGGTTATCTCTCCCGGCCCCTGTACTCCCAACGAGGCTGGTATCTCTCTCGACGCCATCACCCATTTCGCTGGCAAGCTGCCCATTCTCGGCGTCTGCCTTGGTCATCAGTCGCTGGCGCAGGCGTTTGGTGCCCGCGTGGTTCGCGCGCGTCAGGTAATGCACGGCAAGACCTCCCTCATTCGCCATCGCGGCGAAGGGGTATTCTGCGGCCTCAAGGATCCCTTGCGGGTGACCCGTTATCACTCACTGGTCGTGGAGCGCGAGACGCTGCCCGACTGCTTCGAGATCACCGCCTGGAGCGAGCATGCTGATGGCTCGTTCGACGAGATCATGGGAGTGCGTCACAAGACGCTCAACATCGAGGGTGTGCAGTTCCATCCGGAGAGTATTTTGAGCGAACAGGGTCATTTGTTACTGGCCAATTTTCTGACCTGTTCATAAAAAGTTGTGACCGCCTTCTCAATATCGAGAGAAGGCAAAAAAAATTTCTCTGACACTTTATTCACCCCCTCTCCTGCCCAAATTATCTCTTGCCAAGCCCCCCTGAGTCGTTATGCAATGCGGTTGCCTAAAATATCAGGGGCAGTCGAACATTGTTCCTTACAGGCCCTCTTGTTACAGACTTTTTACTTTATTTCTGTGATAATCCCGTCACGTTTACACGGATTTAACTTTTGGGCGGTGGATTATTCTGTCGCCGAATCGAAGGAGAGCTATATGTCAGAGTTGTTGGCAGTGACACGTGAAGTGTTTGATGAAGTGATGGTTCCCAACTATGCGCCGGCCAAGATCATCCCGGTTCGTGGTGAAGGATCACGTGTCTGGGATCAGGATGGTCGCGAGTATGTCGACTTTGCCGGTGGCATCGCCGTAAACGGCCTTGGCCACTGCCATCCCAAGCTGGTCGAGGCGCTGAAAAGCCAGGGCGAGAAGCTGTGGCACCTCTCCAACGTGATGACCAACGAGCCGGCCCTGCGTCTGGCCAAGAAGCTGGTCGCCGCCACCTTTGCCGACAAGGTCTACTTCTGCAACTCCGGCGCCGAGGCCAACGAGGCCGCCCTCAAGCTGGCCCGCCGCTACGCCATCGAGAAGTTCGGCGAGCATAAGACCCAGATCATCGCCTTCAATCAGGGCTTCCACGGTCGCACCTTCTTTACCGTCAGCGTCGGCGGTCAGGCTGCCTACTCCGATGGTTTCGGGCCCAAGCCCGGTGACATCACCCACGTCCCCTACAACGATCTGGCCGCGCTGGCTGACGTGATCTCCGATAACACCTGCGCCGTGGTGATGGAGCCGCTGCAGGGGGAGGGGGGCATCATTCGTCCTACCGACGAGTTTGCCAAAGGGGTGCGCGAGCTGTGCGACAAGCACAATGCCCTGCTCATCTATGACGAAGTGCAGTCCGGTGTCGGTCGTACCGGTGAGCTCTACGCCTATATGGGGCTTGGTGTCACGCCGGACATCCTCACCAGCGCCAAGGCACTGGGTGGCGGTTTCCCCATCGGCGCCATGCTGACTACCAGCGAAATAGCCTCTTACCTGAAAGTGGGCACTCACGGCTCTACTTACGGCGGCAACCCGCTGGCCTGTGCGGTAGCGGAAGCGGTGATCGATGTGATCAACACCCCGGAGGTGCTGGCGGGTATCAAGCAACGCGAGCAGCTGTTCCGTGATGGGCTTGAAGCCATCAATGCCAAGTACCACTGCTTTAGCGAAATCCGCGGCAAGGGGCTGCTGCTGGGCGCCGCTCTGAGCGAAGAGTACAAGGGGCGCTCGCGCGACTTCCTGCTGGCCTCCATCGATCAGGGGCTGATGGCGCTGGTTGCCGGCACCAACGTGGTCCGTTTTGCTCCTTCGCTGGTGATCCCGGAAGCGGACATCAAGGAGGGGCTGGCCCGCTTCGAGAAGGCGGTCGCCCAGGTGGTTAACGCCTGATCCAAATTGAGGTGGGGAGCCCTCCCGGCAGGAGCCGGGACCCCACCTGACGTCAATGAAAGGGAGTTGTCATTTATGTTGGTTATCCGTCCCATCGAGCAAAAAGATTTTGCCGGGCTCAAGACCTGCGCCATCGAGTCCGGCACCGGCATGACCTCGTTGCCCGTCAACGATGAGCTGCTGCAGCGCAAGATCGACGCTTCTACCCAAACTTTTTCCGACAAGCCGGCCGGCAAGGGGGACTGCCTCTACTTCTTCGTAGCCGAGGATCTCGAGACCGGCGAGATGGTTGGGACCTGCGCCATCGATGCGGCAGTCGGTCTCTCCCAGCCGTTTTACAACTATCACATCGGCAAGGTGGTGCACTCTTCGCCCAAACTCGGCATCTACAACGTGGTCGAGACGCTGACTCTCTCCAACGACTACACCGGCAATACCGAGCTTTGCACCCTGTTCTTGCGCGAATGTGCCCGCGAGGGGCTCAACGGCCGCCTGCTCTCCAAGCACCGCTTTCTGTTTATGGCCGAGCACCCGGAGCTGTTTGACGAAACCGTCTTTGCCGAGATGCGCGGCGTTTCGGATGGCAATGGCCACAGCCCCTTCTACGAGTGGCTGCAGACCCATTTCTTCTCGATGGACTTTCCCACCGTCGACTATCTCACCGGGATCGGCAAGAAGCGCTTTATCGCCGAGCTGATGCCCAAGTACCCCATCTACGTCAACTTGCTGAGCAAGGAGGCGCGCGCCGTCATCGGCCAGACCCACGAGAAGACCCGTCCGGCCATCAAGATGCTGCAGGACGAGGGATTCGTGAATCGCGGCTATGTCGATATCTTCGATGCGGGGCCGGCGGTCGAGTGCGAGTTGAAGAACATCCGCAGCGTGCGTCGCAGCCAGAAACTGCGGGTGCTGATCGGCGAGCCCATCGGCGGCCGCACCCACCTGCTCTGCAACAGCCGTTTCGAACAGTACCGTGCCTGCTACGGCAATATCCGGGTCGATCTCGACAAGCACGAGGCCATCATCCCGCCCAAGATGGCGGCGGCACTCAAGGTGCAGGATGGCGACATGGTGCGGGTAGTCGACCTCGACTGAGGCAGACAGGACCAGCAAACCGATTATCAAGCAGGCAGCCGAGGCTGCCTGTCAGCGACAGGGAGTGAATGGATGAGCCAGTTAGTGCAATTTATCGACGGTCAGTGGCTTGCCGGTGAAGGCAAGCCGTTCGAGTCACGGGATCCGGCCAAAAACGAGGTGATCTGGCAGGGCGCTGCCGCCAGTGCGGCTCAGGTCGATGCGGCCGTCAAGGCTGCCCGCGCCGCCTTCTACCACTGGTCTGATATGGATCTCGAGGATCGCCTGACCATAGTGCGTCGCTATGCCGACCTGCTGGGTGAGCACAAGGAGGCGTTGGCGCTGACTATCGCCCGCGAAACCGGCAAACCGTTGTGGGAGACCCGCACCGAAGTGGCCGCCATGCAGGGCAAGATCGCCATCTCCATCCGCGCCCATGACGAGCGCACCGGTACGGTGGAAAACCCCATGCCGGGCGCCAAGGCGTTTGTCCGTCACAAGCCCCACGGTGTGGTGGCGGTCTTTGGCCCCTACAACTTCCCGGGCCATCTGCCCAACGGACATATCGTGCCAGCGCTGATCGCGGGCAATGCCGTGGTGTTCAAACCCTCCGAGCTGACCCCCATGGTGGCCGAAGCCATGGTCAAGGTGTGGCAGGAGGCGGGGCTGCCCAAGGGAGTGCTCAATCTGGTGCAGGGCGAGGTCGAGACCGGCAAGGCGCTGGCGGGCAACCCCGATATCGACGGCCTCTTCTTTACCGGTTCCTCCCGTACCGGTCATTTCCTCCATCAGCAGTTTGCCGGTCAGCCGGGCAAAATTCTGGCCCTCGAGATGGGTGGCAACAACCCGCTGATCGTGAAAGAGGTGAGTGACATCGACGGTGCCGTCCATGCCATCGTCCAATCTGCCTTCATCACCTCCGGTCAGCGCTGCACCTGCTCGCGCCGCCTG
>NZ_CAWLMI010000066.1:0-111070 GCF_963862045.1 Aeromonas sp. 159
CGCGAGCCTGCACCGCTGCGAGTGGCGTTGCAGGCGCTGACGGACGGACAGGGCAGCGAGATGTGGCAATTGGCGCTTGAGTGGCGTGAGCAGGGAGTGCCCTGCCATATGCGCTGGCTGCAGGAGTGCGGTGTGCTGGGGCCCGTGTTGGCCCGGGTGCTGCAAGCGCACGAGGCGCAGTATGCCGATGGTCGGGCACTGCTGGTCCCGCTCGACAACCAGGCCCAGCTGACCCATCTACTGGCCTATCTGCCGGGGGCTTCCCGTACGCCTCTGGTGTTGCTGGTGCCGATGCTGCAGCCGGATGGTGTCTTGATGGCGGGATTGCGCCAGCAGGGTTGTACTCTAGCGCTCAGAGAGATTGGCAGTACCACCGCGGCGCAGCTGGCAGCCGGCGGCTGGCCTGTCCGCTACTGGTTGCCGCAGGGTGATGAAGATGGCGAGTTGTTGCAACCTCTGGCCAGACGATTGGGGCTGGTGCAACTGCAAGTGCTGGCGGCCAGGGAGACCCGGTCGCTGGCCTGAGGGCAAAAAGCGGTATTGCATCGGCAAGAGACAAAATGAAACAAGGCGACCTCGGGGTCGCCTTGTTCTTTTATTGCCCCTGAAAATCAGGGGCGAGGGGCGCAGGATTGTCTGATCACCAGGTCCGGGTCGACGGTGATCAGGTGGTTCTCCACCGCTTCGCCGTTGATGCGGGCCAGCAGGCGGGTGACGGCGAGGCGCCCCAGCTCCTCTTTGGGCTGGTTGACGGTGGTGAGCGGCGGCGACATAAATTCTGCCAGTGCCACATTGTCATAGCCAACGATGGAGATATCCCGCGGGATCACCAGCCCCGCCTGATGGGCGGCACTGATGGCCCCCATCGCCATCATATCGTTGCAGACAAAGAGGGCGGTGGGACGCTCGGGCAATGCCAGCAGACGGGTCATCGCCTGATGGCCGCTGGCGCAGTCAAAGTCCCCCTCCTGAATCCAGTCAGGATTGAGCGTGAGACCTGCCTCCTGCAACGCCTGCTCGAAGCCGGCTTGGCGCTGGTTGGCGGGGGCGCGGCTGTGGGGCCCTGTGATGCAACCGATGGCGGTATGGCCCAGCTCAATCAGATGGCGGGTCGCGAGATAACCACCGTGGAAGGAGTTGTCGGCGATAAGATCCACATCTTCGCTGACCAGCCCCCAATCCATCACCACCACCGGCAGGCTCTTGAGCCAGTCGAGCTGGTTGAACACCTCTTGCTGGCCTTCGCTACACATGATCAGCAGGCCATCAACCCGCTTGCGCAGCATCATCTTGAGGTAGGAGAGGGCGGTCTCGGCCTGACCCTCGGTGTTGCCCAGCATCAGGTTGTAGCCCTGCTCGAAGCAGTAGCGCTCCACCCCGCGTACCACCTCGGCAAAGAAGGGGTTGCTGGAGGTGGTGACCAGCATGCCGATACTGTTGGTCTCCTTCACCTTGAGGCTGCGGGCCACCAGACTCGGGGCATAGTTGAGGTCGCGCATGGCCGCAAAGACCCGCTCGCGGGTCTCCTCGGCCACGAAACGGGTTTCGTTGATGACGTGGGAGACGGTGGTGGTCGAGACCCCCGCCAGCGCCGCCACCTCCTTGATATTTGCCATCAGTGCCCCTGTGCAGTCTGCTCAAGCAGGAAGGTGTCGACCTCCTGCTTGCTCGGGATGGAGCTCTGGGCTCCGAACCGGGTGACGGAGAGTGCCGCCGCCCCGTGGGCAAAGCGCACCGCGCTGTGGAAATCGGCACCCGCCAGTTCCGCCGCCAGCAGGGCGCCATTGAAGGTATCGCCCGCTGCTGTGGTATCCACCGCCTTGACCCGAAAGCCCGGGATCAGCTGTTGCTGCTGTGCGTTGCTGCAATAGACCCCCTGGGAGCCCAGGGTGATCATCACATCCGCAATGCCCATCTGGTGGAAGCGGGCTGCCGCCTCTTGGGCGCTCTTTTCGTCGGTGACTTTGACGCCGGTCAACAGCTCGGCTTCGGTCTGGTTGGGGGTGATGAGATCCACCAGCGCCAACAGCTCAGCGGAGAGCGGACGGGCGGGGGCGGGGTTGAGTACCACCCGGGTGCCGTGGGTGCGGGCCAGCCGTGCAGCTTCATGAACGCTTTCCAGCGGCACTTCCAGTTGCAACAGCAGGGTGTGGGCGTCGGCGATCATCGCTTCGTGGTTTTTCACCACGGCAGGGGTGATGGCACCGTTCGCTTCGGCTGAGATGCCGATACTGTTCTCCCCCTCATCGCTCACATAGATGATGGCGATACCGGTCGGGAGCTTGGGATCGAGTTCGACGGCGCTGACGTCGATGCCATCTTTGGCAAAACCGCTCTTCATCTGGTGGCCGATGGCGTCATCACCGATGCGGGCGATAAAGGAGACGGGGGCACCAAGGCGGGCGGCAGCGACAGCCTGATTGGCCCCCTTGCCACCGGGGACCACCTGATAGCTGTGGCCGGTCAGGGTTTCACCCGGGCGAGGAAAGTGGGGAACGCGCAGCACATGGTCTGCATTGACACTGCCCAGAACGACGAGACGATTCATGTTGACTACTCCTGATGCATCTTGGCTTGAACACGATGACTGAGTGAGTTCAAGCCGAGAGGCACCTGAACGAGAGGGAAAAGGGGAGGCGAACCTCCCCTCGAGAACTTACTTGCTGACCACTTGCAGCGGTACCGGAATGGATTTCTCGACCGGCTGACCTTTCAGCACCTTGTCGGCAGTCTCGACGCCGATGGCACCGATCAGCGCAGGCTGCTGGGCCACGGTGGCGGCCAGTTTACCCTTGGCTACGGCGGCTTTACCATCGTCAGTACCGTCGAAGCCGACGATCATTACCTCTTTACCGGCAGCCTGCACGGCGCGGATGGCACCCAGCGCCATCTCGTCGTTCTGGGCAAAGACTGCTTGAACGGTCGGGTGGGCCGCCAGCAGGTTTTCCATGACGTTCAGACCCTTGGTGCGGTCAAAGTCGGCAGGCTGGGAAGCCAGCACTTGCAGCTTGTTGGCCGCCACGGCCAGGGCAAAACCTTCGCCACGGTCGCGGGCGGCAGAGGTACCGGCAATCCCTTCGAGCTGGATCACCTTGGCACCGGTACCCAGTTTTTCGGTGATGAAGTCACCGGCCAGCTTGCCGCCCGCCACGTTGTCGGAGGCAATGTGGGCCTTGACCTCACCCTGCGCAGCGCCGCGGTCCAAGGTCAGCACCGGAATACTGGCGCGGTTGGCCAGACGAATGGCGTTGCCGACAGCTTCGGAGTCGGTGGGGTTGATCAGGATGGCGCCGACCTTGCGCACGGTGAGATCTTCCATGTTGGAGAGCTCTTTGGCCGGGTCATTCTGGGAGTCCAGTACCACCAGCTCGTAGCCAAGCTCCTTGGCTTTGGCTTCGGCACCCTCTTTCATGGTGACGAAGAAGGGGTTATTGAGGGTGGAGACCACCATGGCCAGGGTTTGATCGGCGGCCTGGGCGGTGCCCAGCACGGACATGATGGCGGCAGCGAGCAGGGTATTGAGCTTTTTCATCATTTCATTCCTTGTGTGTGGCTTGTCTTATCAACGATTGCTTTTGTTATCGATCATCACGGCAAGCAAGATCACGCTGGCCTTGGCGATCATCTGGTAATAGGAGGATACGTCGAGCAGGTTGAGGGCGTTGTTGAGGAAGCCGATGATCAAGGCACCGATCAGGGTCCCCATGATGCGGCCCTTGCCGCCCATCAGGCTGGTACCACCCAGCACCACTGCGGCGATGGCATCCAGCTCGTAACCCATGCCCGCCGTCGGCTGGGCAGAGGAGAGACGAGAGGTAACGATAAGCCCTGCCAGCGCCGAGAGCGCGCCGCACAGACCATACACCGCCAGCTTCACCCGATCCACATTGATACCGGAGAGGCGGGTAGCCGATTCGTTGCCACCCAGCGCGTAGATGTAGCGACCGAGACGGGTGTGGTTGAGCATGAACCAGGCGAGCAGGAAGACGATGGCCATCAGCCAGATGGGCACCGGCAGACCGAACAGGTAACCGGTACCGAGCCAAGCGAAGTGATCGGCGCCGTCACTGAAACCGGTGGAGATGGGGCGACCCTCGGTATAGACCATGGTGATACCGCGCAGGGCAGTCATGGTGACCAGGGTAGCGATAAATGCCTGCACCTTGCCCTTGGCAATGATGAGGCCGCTGACGCCGCCCAGCAGGGCACCGGCACCCAGAGTGAGGGGCACCACCAGCCAGATCGGTAGCTCCATGGCGACCATGGTCGCCGCCAGCGCACCGCACAGGGCCAGTACCGAGCCGACCGACAGATCGATACCGGCGGTGAGGATAACCAGCGTCATACCGACCGCCATGATGGCGTTGACCGAGGTCTGGCGCAGGATGTTGAGGAGGTTGTCGGCGGTGAAGAAGTTGGGGCTCAGAAAGGAGACCACACCAATCAGGACCAGCAGCGCGACCAGGGATTTGTTCTCGATCCACCACGCCTTGCTCATGACGCCACGGCGGGAAAGGGTTTGGGTTGTCATTGGGATGCCTCTTGCTCTGCTTGCCACTGTTTACCGACTGCCGCCGCCATCAGCTTCTCCTGATTGGCATCGCGGGTGTTGAACTCTGCGCTGATGCGCCCTTCGTGCATCACCATGATGCGATCACTCATGCCGAGCACTTCCGGCATCTCGGAGGAGACCAGAATGATGCTCATCCCCTCCTTCTTGAACTGGTTGATCAGCTGATAAATTTCCTTTTTCGCCCCCACGTCGACGCCGCGGGTCGGCTCGTCGAGGATCAGCACCTTGGGCCTTGTCAGCAGCCCTTTGGCGATGGCCACCTTCTGCTGGTTGCCGCCTGAGAGCAGCTTTATCAGCTGATCTTGACTCGGGGTCTTGATGTTGAACAGGCGCACATAGTCGCTCACCGCCTGCCGTTCGGCCTTGCCATCGATCTTGCCGTTGCTGATGAACTCATCGAGGGCGCACAGACTCATGTTTTCGCGCACCGACAGCTCCAGCACCAGCCCATCCCCCTTGCGATCCTCGGAGATATAGGCAATGCCTGCGGCCAGACCATCCGCCGGGCTTTTGGGCACCAGCGCATGACCGTCAACTTGTACTTCACCGGCACTGATGGGGCTGGCGCCGTAGATGAGCTTCATCAGCTCGGTACGGCCGGAGCCCATCAGGCCGCTAAAGCCCAGAATTTCCCCCTGACGCAGGGAGAAGCTCACCCCGCGCACGCCGGGACCGGCCAGATCTTTCACCTGCAGGCTGACGGGGCCAAGCTCGCGCTCAAGACGCGGGTACTGCTCTTCCAGTCGGCGGCCCACCATCATCTCGATGATCTTGTCTTCATCCAGATCGCTCACCGCCTTCTCGCCAATCCACTTGCCATCGCGCAGCACAGTGACCCGATCGCAGATCTCGAAGATCTCTTTGAGGCGGTGGGAGATATAGACGATGCCGCAACCTTGTTCGCGCAGCTCGCGGATAACCTTGAACAGCTGCTCGGTTTCGGTATCGGTCAGCGCATCGGTGGGTTCATCCATGATGATGACGCTGGCATCGAACGACAGCGCCTTGGCGATCTCCACCATCTGCTGTTCGCCGATGGAGAGATCCCCGAGTCGGGTATCCGGCCCGTGTTTGACGCCAAGTCGTGCCAGCAGGCCGCTTGCCCGCTCGCGCAGTTGTTTGTGGTCGATGCTGCCAAAACGGGTACGGGGTTCGCGACCCAGGAAGATGTTGGCTGCAATCGACAACTCCGGCAGCAGGTTCAGCTCCTGGTGGATGATGCTGATCCCCTGATCCTGAGAGTCGCGGGGGCCCTTGAAGTGGACCGACTGACCGCGGTAGCTGACGATGCCCGCGTCGGCCTGATAGATACCGGTCAGCACCTTCATCAGGGTGGATTTGCCGGCGCCATTTTCACCGAGCAGGGCCATCACCTGGCCCGGATAGACCCGCAGACCCGCTTCGTCGAGGGCGCGCACACCGGGGAAGGTCTTGACGATCCCGGTCAGCTCCAGAATGGGTGAGAGGGGGGAGGTTGTGCTCATTTGCAGCTTCCTTGAAGAGGCCTTCTTTGAAGAATGTCAGAACGCCACACCGGCGCAGAGGATCAGGTTGGCGTAGGGAGTCACCTCGCCGCTGCGCACGATCGCCTTGCTCTGATGGGAGCGGGTTTTGAACTCCTCGTGCAGGCAGTATTCGATGGCGATGGGTTTGCCCTGGGCGGCTGCGTGGGCCTCAAGCTGATCGACCAGTGCCTGATGGGCGGCGGGGCTGATCTGCTTGATCTCGCTTGCCATGATCGCTTTCTCCACCACCAGATCGGTGAGCAGGGCGGTCAGTACGGTTTCAAGGCTAGGCGTCCCCGCCATCAGCGCCAGATCGATCCGCTCCGGCCCTGCCGGAATGGGCAAGCCTGCATCGCAGACGGTGATCTCGTCGGTGTGGCCCATCTGTGCCACCAGAGCACTCAGGGGAGCATTGAGCAATACGCCTCGTTTCATACAGCACCTCATCAGGCCTTGGCCCGTCAATCTGTGAACCGCTAGGCAACCGGTTACGCAACCGGTTGCGTCATGGCACAAAGATAGGCTTTTTACTAAGGAAGGGCCACGGCAAAACCACGGAAATGTGAAAACGATCTCAAAGGCGGGAGAAGAAGTGCAGGGGAGGCGGCAGGAAGGGTGCCAGCAGAGCCCTGACACCCTTGTTATTCATCGAGCTATTGCTTTTATGGTTAGTTGGCCAGTGCCTTGGCTACCGCCGGACGGCTCAGCATGCGCTGATAATGACCGGCAACCTTGGGGAATTCACTGATCTCGACCCCATCGCTTTTCAGCCAGCCTGCGACCACGAACAGATAGATATCCGCCACGCTGAACTGCTCGCCGAGTACCCAGGGGCCTGCCAGATAGTGCTGCTCAATCTGGGCAAAGCCATCGCGCATATTGCTGGCGACTTTCTGCTGCATGGCGGCAATGGCCTGCTCGTCATCGGCCCAGCGGCTGCCACGGCGACCGTGGGCGTGGGAGACATGCACGGTGGAGGCGAGGAAGCTGTTGACCTCCTGCATGCGGGCCAGCAGGAACGGGTTGTCCAGCGGCGCCAGCTTGGCATCGGGGAAGCGCTGTGCCACATAGAGCAGCAGTGCCGGGGTCTCGGTCAGGGTGCCCTGCTCGGTGACAAGGGCTGGCACCCGCCCTTTGGGGTTGATGGCAAGATACGCAGGATCACGCTGCTCACCAGCGGCGAGGTTGACGAGACGGGGTTGGAACGGGGCATTTGCTTCCAGCAGGGCAATCTGCACGGCCATGGCACAGGTGCCGGGAGCGAAATAGAGTGTCAGATCGGACATGAATACTCCTGATTGGCTCAGGCCACCCGCGATATCGGCGAAAGATTGCTTCGCGTAGCACCACGGGCAGTCATGAAAAAAGAGAGGGGGCAACGTTTGCCCCCCAACCAATCTACACCCCTAAGGAGGGATGAAAAAGCGCAGAATTAATCGACCTTTGCTTTTACTGGGCGCTAAAGCGCCCCTATTTGCTTAACTGCATAGCTCTCAGATTGCTGATATAAATTTCGAATATCACTTGGCAGTAAGTTAAGCACCATATCTTTCAATACATTCATTGTTACTTGAAGTCCTTGCTTATCACTAAATTTCCAAGCATTTGCAGCTTCGTCACTTTTGGCATAATAGATCAATTTTTCGACTAAGCTGCGAACGGATGTAAAAGCTTTATCTTTATACATCTGTTCTAAGTTACAAACAATTGCGTGTTTAATCGTTAAATCTTCAGGCTTGTTGCTCTTAATTATATCAAGAAGAAGCAACTCATTTTCACCACTATATTTCCATTTTGTTCTCTCTTCAAACGCATCTACGACATTTACAAATGCTTCGTCACTATAATACCACTCCATACCGTTAACACTACCTACTTTCTGCATGTCTGGATAATCAGAGTTAGAGCTAACAGCACCAAACCCACAACAAAAAATATTGATATATTGTTTTGATCTTTTATGGAAGTAGTTCAGAAACGGGATAATTTCATCTCTAGCAAAAGGTGTGTTAGGATTACAGAAAAATACTGCTATCAAACTATGCCGTACTACCTTTGAATTTATTTCAGCCATCAGACTTGCAGTAACAGGATCGACAGAATCCATCATTACAACTTTACCAGTAAAACGATTCTGCTCTGCTCGTACAGTTTCTAAAATACTACTGTAGCTAATAGTTTCAATCATTTATTGCTCTCTTAATTAAAATTTGAAATGCAATCATTAAACTAACACGCGAGCAAAAGTGAAGTTTTTGCGAGCCCAGTCAGCTAAGAGAACGATGTTAAGAGTCTTGTTGGAACTCCAGTTGGCGTTTTTCTTGGTATATCCAAGCTTCTTCTCCGTTGTCACGGGTAAAGCCACGAGCACCGAGCTCTACAAGTAGTCGCCGGAGATCATCATCGGGTGTACCTGTTACACGTCTGAGAGTATTGAAACTTCTACCTTTTTCAGTGACAGCCTTGTCAAGTAGTTCTTTAATCAATTTTTTTCTAGGGCCCCAGATTCTTTCTTCTTCTTGGGCCGCTCGCTCCATTTCGAGCTTGCGTGGCCCCCAGTACCCAGATATCCAAGCTCCAGCAGTTCCAACAATACCACCGAGAAGTCCGCCAATAATTCCAGCTATATATTCAGGTCCCATTTAATTCCCCTTCGTGTGTATTAGGCTATACTGTGATTTGATGAAAGATAGTGTTTGTGTTGTTAATAGACCATTTCATATGACATCGAGTTTTGCCCCTGATGGTTCAAGAAGAAATAGATTTTAAATCATATTATTGCTGAGAGTTGTCTAGATATATTATCTGTGACCTATTATTGTTACTGTGACAAACGTCACAGCAACAATATGGCTGCCCATATACTTTTCCGTTCAGAGTGTTGCGCTGGTTGTTAAAAAGAGAAGGGGGCAAATATTGCCCCCTTTATCCATTAACCCCGTCAGGATCGATTAACCGCCGACTTAACCGGCCTTGGCCACCATGGCTTTCAGCTGCAGAAAGTACTGCTCGTAGAGGCGGGAGGAATCACCCACATCGGACTGGAACTCGCCCTTGCGTTTGATCTCGTCGCTCGGGAAGACCATGGGGTTGTTGCGAAACGCCGGGGTGAGCAGGGGAATGGCATCCTTGACCGGGGTGGGGTAGCCAATCGCCTCGGCCACCTTGGCGGCCACATCGGGGCGCATCAGGAAGTTGATCAGGGCGTGGGCCTCTTTCGCATGCTTGGCCTTGGCCGGGATGGCGAGGTTGTCCATCCAGAGCACGGCGCCTTCTTCGGGGTAGGTCATCTGGATGGAGGGATATTCACGCTGGGCGCCGTAGGCCGAGCCGTTCCACAGCATGCCGATATTGACCTCACCGGCGATAAAGGGGTCGGCCGGGTTGTCGGAGTTGAACGCCTTGACGTTGGGCATCAGCTTTTTCAGGTATTCAAACGCTTCGGCGATCTGCGCCTTGTCTTGAGTGTTGGGGCTGTAACCCAGCTGCACCAGCGCGATATGGAACACCTCGCGGGCATCGTCCATCAGCAGCAGGCTCTCTTTCCACTCCGGCGCCCAGAGCTGCTTCCAGCTGGTGACCGGCTGCTCGATGATGTCGGTGTTGGTGCCGATCCCGGTTGCGCCCCAGATATAGGGGATGGAGTAGCGGTTGTCCGGGTCGTACTCGTGGTTGAGCAGGGTTGGGTCGAGGTGCTTGAAGTTGGGCAGTTGGGCGCGATCCAGCGGCTGCAGCATTCCCTCTTTGGCCATTTTCGAGATGAAGTAGGTGCTGGGCACCACCACGTCATAGCCGTCGCCATGGGTTTTCAGCTTGGCGTAGAGGGTCTCGTTGGATTCGTAGGTGGAGTAGATCACCTTGATACCGGTCTCTTGCTGGAACTGCTCCAGCAGGCCATCCGGCACATATTCCGACCAGTTGTAGAAGTAGACCACCTTGTCATCGGCCGCGTGAGCGCTCTGGCTCAGCAGCGGGGTGGTGAGGGTGAGGGCGGCTGCCAGCAGGGCGCCGGCCTTGTGTTGGATTGTCATCAACAACTCCTTGGGGTTATGGGGCCTTGCGGCCCACCGTGACAGAGTTCGCCAAAGATGGCGGGGACGAAACGGGCAGGGTCAACCCTGCCGTTTACGCAGTAACAGTTGCGCCAGCAGCACCATCCCGAGGGAGGCGACCAGCATCAGGGTGGCCAGGGCGTTGACCTCGGGGGAGACCCCCACCTTGACCATGGAGTAGATCTTGAGCGGCAGGATCTCGTAGGCCGGGCCGGTAACAAAGGAGCTCACCACCACGTCGTCCAGCGACAGGGTAAAGGAGAGCAGCCAGCCCGCCATCACCGCCGGCAGGGCCAGCGGCAGTATGATGCGGCGCAGGATGATCCACTCGCCAGCCCCCAGATCCCGCGCCGCCTCCAGCATCCGCACATCGAAGCCACACAGCCGCGAGTAGACGGTGATCACCACAAACGGCAGACAGAAGGTGATGTGGGCGATCAGCAGCGACCAGAAGCCGAGCGCAATGCCGGTCACTACAAACAGGGTCAGCAGCGAAATGGCCATCACGATATCGGGGGACATCATCACCACGAACAGCATGCCGCTCACGTACTGTTTGCCGCGAAAGCGATAGCGAAACAGCGCCACTGCGGTGAGGGTGCCGATCAGGGTGGCTGCGGTGGCGGTGAGGGCGGCGATGGTCAGGGAGTGCTGGGCCGCCTGCATCAGACTGGCGCTGGCAAACAGCTTCTCATACCAGCCCAGGGTAAAGCCGCGCCAGTCGATGCCATATTTCGACAGGTTGAAGGAGTTGGCGATCAACACCCCGATGGGCACATAGAGATAGCCAAACACCAGTAGCAGAAAGAGGGCTTTCAGTGCGCGCATCATGCCAGCTCCCCCTTCTTGCTCAATAGCTTGCCCGCTCGCCAGTAGCAGTAGACCAACAGCGCCATCAGCACCGTCAGCATCACGCTGATGGCGGCGCCAAAGGGCCAGTCTCGGCTGTTGAGGAACTGGGTCTTGATCAGGTTGCCGATCAGCAGGTGCTTGGCGCCCCCCAGCAAGTCGGAGACGTAGAACATCCCCATGGCGGGCAGGAACACCAGCAGACAACCGGCGATGATGCCGGGCAGAGTGAGGGGCAAAATGATCCGCACCAGCCGCTGCCAGCCATTGGCGCCAAGATCTCGCGCCGCCTCCAGCAAACGGCCATCCAGCTTCTCGATGCTGGAGTAGAGCGGCAGCACCATAAAGGGGAGCAGTACATAGACCAGCCCGATGATGACAGCCACCTCGGTATACATCATCTGCAGCGGTCGTTCGATAAGCCCCAGATCCAGCAGCCAGCCATTGATCAGCCCCCGGGTGCCGAGCAGCACTTTCAGCGCATAGGTGCGGATCAGGGAGTTGGTCCAGAACGGCACCACCACCAGAAACAGCAGCAGCGGGCGGATACGCGCTGGCAGATGAGCCAGCAGCCAGGCAAAGGGGTAGCCCACCAGCAGGCAGATGGCGGTGGCGAGCAGCGCCAGCCAGAGGGAGTGGAGCAGCACCTCGAAATAGAGGGGGTCCAGCAGGCGGCCATAGTTGCTCAGGGTAAAGAGCGGTGCGATAAGCTCGGACTCGTCACGGGTCAGGAAGCTGACGCCGATGATCATCAGGTTGGGCAGGAAGACAAACAGCGTCAGCCAGCCGAGGATCAGCGCGATGGCCCCGTTGCGAAAGCCGTTGTGGGCAAAGCTGTGCGCTACCCGCAGATTAGTGAGGCTCATAGGGCAACACCACCTCCCAGCTGTCAACCCAGTGGATCGCCACCTCCTGACCCAGGCGATAGTCAAAGTCGGGGTCATCCTCGTCGAAGAACTCGGAGATAAGCAGCTGTTTGCCACTTTCGAGCTCGATCACCGAATCCAGCGTCGCCCCCTTATAGTTGCGCTCGCGGATATTGCCCCGCAGCGCACCGATCTGATCGTCATCCTGATCGAGAATGCGCAGATCTTCCGGGCGCAGCAGCACCAGTACCTTGTCGTCTGGCTGGAACGGCAAGGTGGTATGGAGCAGGCATTCGCGCCCCTCTACCTCCGCTTGCCAGATACCGGGCTCGCGCTGGCTGATCAGCTTGCCATCCATCACGTTGATCTCGCCGATAAAGCGGGCCACGAACAGATTGGCTGGCGATTCGTAGATATCGCGCGGAGTGCCGCGCTGGATGATCTTGCCGCCCTCCATCACCAGGATGCGATCAGACATGGTGAGTGCCTCTTCCTGATCATGGGTAACGAAGACAAAGGTGATGCCAAGGCGACGCTGCAGCGCCTTGAGCTCGCTCTGCATCTGCTTGCGCAGCTTGTAGTCGAGTGCCGAGAGGGATTCGTCGAGCAGCAGCAGACGGGGCTTATTGACTACCGCGCGGGCGATGGCGACCCGTTGTTGCTGGCCGCCGGAGAGCTGATCCGGGCGGCGGTTGGCCAACTCGGTGAGCTGCACCATGGCAAGGGTTTCCTCGACCCGCTGGCGGATCTCGCTGGCTGGTACCTTCTGCATCTCGAGGCCAAAAGCGACGTTTTCAAACACCGTCATATGGGGGAAGAGCGCATAGCTCTGGAACACGGTGTTGATGTGCCTGTGTTCGGCGGGGATATGGGTGATCTCGTCACCGGCCAGATGGATGGTGCCACCATCGACCGATTCGAGCCCGGCCAAGAGGCGCAGCAAGGTGGTCTTGCCACAGCCGGAGGGGCCCAGCAGGGTAAGAAATTCACCGTCATAGATTTCAAGGTCAAGGTCACTCAGGATCACCTTGCCATCGTATTTTTTGCTGATCTTGTTCAGCGCGACAATTACCTGTGGATTGTTCATCATCCGCCAGTCTCACCCCAGCCAGTGGCCATCGTGTTGAAAGAGGGCCGCATTCTATGCAGCCGACACATGAAATTAAAGGCTTTTTGGCCCGAATTAGCCGCAAGTGCGCAGGAAAAACGGCTACGAATAGCAGACCAAATCGCTATAATGTGCCACCTGATTTGGTCGTTTTCGATATTGGATAGTCAATTGAGTAATAAAATGCGTATTGGCGGCTCCCTTGAGCAGTCTCTGAACCAAGGCTACCGCCTTGACCTGAAAGGGGTCATCCAGGAGGGATGGCAACAGACCCGCCGTACCGGATTTGGCCTGCTGCTGGCGATTGTCGGGGTGACGGCGATCTGGATCCTGCTAAGCAATGTGCTGCTGTTGCCCTATCTGGGGGATGACAGCCAGATGAATGTGGCCATGGTGCTGAGCCTGCTGATGACGGTGGTGATGGCCCCCATGACCAGCTCCCTCGATATGCTGGGGTTGCAGCAGTCGGTCGGGGTGCGCGCCCGGGCCAACCAGGTGTTCGACTTCTTCCGCCACTTTGTACGCCTCGGCATGTTGAGCCTGCTTGGCAGTCTGCTCACCAGCCTGTTTGGCCCGCTATTCGATCTGCTGGGATTGCCTGCCGTACTCTCATTCATTCCCTCGGCCCTGATCGGCATGGGGCTGCTCTTTACTGTCCCGCTGGTGCTGGAGCGCGGTCTGACGCCGCCCCAGGCCATTCTGGTCTCTCTCAAGCTCTTTGCGCGCGGCTGGCCCAGCATTGTGCTGTTCCACGGCGTGATGACCGCGCTCTTCTTCCTGGCTCTGATCCCCATGGGGTTGGGGCTTATCTGGGTGGCACCGCTCTATTTCAACTGCAAGGGGATCCTCTATCGGGATCTCTGCGGGGTGGGGGTAGAGGTTAACGAGGTGACAGAAGGCCCCAACCATTTCAATGCATGATGCAAAAGGATGTTGAATGACCCGTCGATATGGAGTGACCAAGGCTGTGCGCCAGAGTCTGCTGGCCACGCTCTTGCTGCCAGGGCTGGCGCTGGCTGAGCCGGTGCTGGATCTGCAATACAGCACCTTCTACAGCCAGATGAAGACCTTTGCCAAAGGGGAGTTTGGTCACGCCAGACTGGGGTTTTATCTGACCGATCCGCAAAATGGCCAGCGCTGTGGCCTCACCTTTGCCCGGGTTGCAACCGACAGCAAGGAGGTCGCGGGCGAGGTAACGGTCGATAGCGAACTACGCCTGCCTTTTGATGAGGATCTCAACCTCGACAAGGGGATCGTGACCGTTGGCCTGAAAGAAGAGCACGCCACATGCGATATGACGGTACAGGTGATGGCCGATGCGCCGAACGGGCCCGAGCTGCCCTTGGCCGAGCTGGCGGCCCGTCAGCAACAGATGCAGTCGCTGCTCGACAAGATGGCGGGCATGGTCGGCAAGCACTTCCTGCCGAAGATGGAAGGGGTGCGCATTACCCTGGTGCAGCAGAGCGGCACTGCTTATCTGATTGATGGCGCCCGTCAGGAGGCGCAGCCCTGGGAGGAAGGCCACCTGCTGCTGAGCAATGAGCAACTGGCCGCGTTCGCTGCCGGGCAACTGCGCCTGCAGGGTGACGTGTTGCGACTGACCCCCTGGTTGCACAAGGGCTGATGCCGATGGTGCTGTTACGTTGGTAACAGGCAGGTCAAGAAAGCAAAAAAGGAGCGATTATCGCTCCTTTTTTTTGCGTGGCGTTTGCCCTGTGAGCGCGGCTTAGCGCACTTCAATCACATCCAGCATGTCCATCTCGTCGATATCCAGCAGCGGCGCCTTTGGCATCTCGGGCGGATCAAAAGCCTTGTCACCGCCATCTATGATGCCGGAGTCGCGGTTGATGCTCTTGAAGTCAAACAGCTTGTGGTCGAGCAGGTGGCTCGGGATCACGTCCTGAATGGCGGTGAACATGGTCTCGATACGACCGGGGAAGCGGCGATCCCAATCCTGCATCATCTGCTTGATGGCCTGACGCTGCAGGTTCTCCTGTGAGCCGCACAGGTTGCACGGAATGATGGGGAAGGCTTTGACGTCAGCGTAGCGGATCAGATCCTTCTCTTTGCAGTAGGCCAGCGGGCGGATCACCACGTTCTTGCCATCGTCGCTCACCAGCTTGGGCGGCATGGACTTGAGCTTGCCACCGTAGAACATGTTGAGGAACAGGGTCTCGAGGATGTCGTCGCGGTGGTGGCCAAGGGCAATCTTGGTGCAACCCAGCTCCTGGGCGGTGCGGTAGAGAATACCGCGGCGCAGCCGTGAGCAGAGGGAGCAGGTGGTTTTGCCTTCCGGTACCTTCTCTTTGACGATGGAGTAGGTATCCTCTTCGACAATCTTGTACTCGATGCCGAGGGAATCCAGATACTCGGGCAGCACATGCTCGGGGAAACCGGGCTGCTTCTGATCCAGGTTGACGGCAACCAGATCGAAATGGATGGGGGCGCTGGCTTTGAGGCTCATCAGTATGTCGAGCATACCGAAGCTGTCCTTGCCGCCTGAGAGGCAGACCATGACCTTGTCGCCCTCTTCAATCATGTTGAAGTCGGCAATGGCCTGACCTACGTTGCGCCGCAGGCGCTTTTGCAGTTTGTTGAAACTGTATTTTTCTTTGGCGTTCAGCTCTTCTAGCATGCTCGTAAAACCCGGGACACAAATAAGCGCGTTATTATAGCCATGTCCCGGGGGAGGGCAAGGTGCCAGGCACCTTATGATTGATTGCGACGACTGTCGACCGGGCAGCTGTAGTCGGCCGGTTTGAGGATCAGCAGGTCGCAGGAGAGGCGGTCAATCACATGTTCGGCAGTATTGCCGAGCAAAGCTGCAGAAAGCCCGGTACGGCCGACGCAGCCCATGATCATCAGGGTCGCCTTGAGCTCTTCGGCCATATCCGGCAACACCTCTTCCGGTAGTCCCTCTGCTACCCGGGTCCAGAGATGACCGATCCCGAACTTGTCGGCATGGCTGAGCAGCAGGCTTTCGTGGTGCTTGCGGATCGCCTCGTTGTAGGCGTTGGGGTCAAACTCCGGTAGCTCGATGGCCACGTTGACCGGGGTGCCCGGGTAGGTGTTAACCAGATAGAGGTTGGAGCCCAGCAGCTCGGCGATGTCGCTTCCCTCTTGGGTGATCCGTTCGTTGAGCAATTTCTGATCCGGATCGTCGCTTGAGCAGTTGATGGCGGCGATGATGTTGCCGCCCCGTTGCCAGTGACCTTCCTTGACCAGCAGCACCGGACAGGGGCATTTGCGCAGCAGATGCCAGTCGGTGGGAGTAAAGATGAAGGTTTGCAGGAAGCTGTGATGGTGAGTGGCTTTGACCACCAGATCGTGGCGCTGCTCCAGCACTTCCTGAATGACACACTCGAAGGGACGATTGTGCCAGACCACCTTCACTTCACACTCTATCCCCTGTGCCCGATAGGGGGTCAGGATCTCGTCCAGCCACTCACGTCGCTGTGAAATGACGCCATCACGCATCTCTTGCCGCTCGTCCACCGAGAGCATGGCGGTCATTTCATACGAGAAGTCATAGATGGTGAGCAGCAGGGTCAGATGGGCGTTTTCGTCCAGCTCGGCGACTTTGACTGCCCGTTCGAGGGCGATTTGACGCTCCTCTTCTGGATTGATAACCACCAGAATATTCTGATATTTGACCATCTTCTCCTCCTTGGAAAAGTCCAATGACAGCAGAATCTTAGCCATTACAGCTTAGCGCAGGAGGAGGGTATGGGGAACGTACCGGATCACATTCCAGAGGAAAGGATCCGGCAGGGAAAGCAGGAGAAAAGCGAGAGGGTAAGCGGAAAAATCAGCCGCAGGGCGGGCGAGTGGCACCGGCCATCATGCCCAGCGCGACCTGATCCAGCACGGTAATGTATTTGCCTTTGACGCTGATGAGACCGGACTTCTGGAAGCGGCCGAGCAGACGACTGATGGTCTCGACAGTCAGCCCCAGATAGTTGCCAATGTCACCACGGGTCATGGAGAGACGGAACTCCTTGGCGGAGAAACCGCGCTCGGAGAAGCGTACCGACAGATTGTGCAGGAAGGCGGCGAGGCGCTCTTCGGCATTCTTCTTGGAGAGCAGCAGGATCATCTCCTGATCGCCCATGATTTCGTTGCTCATCAGACGCATGATCTGCTGGCGCAGCTTGGGCATCTTGCCGGAGAGATCGTCGAGCACTTCAAAGGGGATCTCGCACACCATGGCGGTTTCCAGCGCCTGGGCGAAGGAGGGGTGTGCTTGTTTGTGGATGGCATCAAAACCGACCAGATCGCCAGCGAGGTGGAACGCGGTGATCTGCTCATCCCCTTGCTCGGTGATGGTGTAAGACTTGATGGTCCCGGAACGGATGGCATAGAGCGATTTGAACTCATCGCCAGCCTTGAACAGCTCTTCACCCTTCTGGATCGGCTTCTTGCGCTCGATGATGCTGTCCAGCTGATCAAGCTCGTTGTCGTTCAGAGTGAAGGGAATACAGAGCTGACTGATGCTGCAATCCTGGCAATGAATTGCACAGCCACCGCTCTGGATACGTCTGCCAGGTTTCTTTTCCGGGATCATAGGCTCATACGAATAATTGATTTATATCAAACAAGTTTACCATCAACTCATCCGTTTTGGATAGGGTTTCAAAAGGAAGCAATGCCAATCCAGAAGGTATGTACCCCGAACAAAATGAGCAGCAGGGCACCGCCAAGGCGCAAACTGCGCAGGGTGAGCCAGTATCTCAGGCGATCGGCAAGCCCGCCCAACGCGAACAGGGTGGGCAGGGTGCCGAGGCCAAAAAAGAGCATGATGAGCGCCCCGCCACTGGCCGAACCCGCCGCCGCGCTCCAGGTCAGCATGGAGTAGACCAGCCCGCAAGGCAGCCAACCCCACACCATGCCAAAGGGCAGTGCCTGCACAGGCGAGGTGAAGGGGAGAAATTTGCCCGCCAGCGGTTTGATACGGGGCCAAAGTCTTGCGCCGAGCCGCTCCAGCAGCAAGATCCCTTGCCACCAGCCCGCCAGATAAAGGCCAAGCGCAATCATCAATAGCGCAGCCACCAGGCGCAATCCGGCGATGGCGTGTTTGCCAGCCCCCAGCTCGCTGGTGGTGGCGAGCAGGCCGCCCACCAGTGCACCTGCAATGACATAGCTCAGGATCCGGCCGAGGTTGTAGTTGAGCAGATAGGCAAGCCGCCCCCAGAAGTGTTGCTTGTTGGCTGGGATTGCCATGGAGAGCGCGGCGGAGACACCCCCGCACATGCCGATACAGTGGGCAGAGCCTGCCAGTCCGACCAGCAGGGCGCCGGCCAGATCAAGGTTGTGGGTCATGGTCAGCAGGCTTTACCGGTTTGTGGGCAGGTTGCTCTTCGTCAAACAGGATGTTGGAACCCTGCCGGTCGAGATCTTCAAACTGCTCGGAGCGAATGGCCCAGAAGAAGACGACCCCGGCGATGATCACAAACAGGATGGCGATGGGGATCAGGACAAAAATTATATTCATGAGAGGTACCTTGGCGTTCATCCTTGGCAAGCGTCCCCTATGGTAACCCTGTTCGGGCAGGGGGCCAGCCGCTATCAGTGAGAAATGTGGCCTGCATCGGAGGCAGGCCACATTTTCAGCTATTTTCCGCCACCAGCCTCATCGGTTGAGGCGCATGGAGTTGGTTACCACGATGAGTGAGCTGAGCGACATGCCCGCCGCTGCCAGATAGGGGGGCAGCCAGCCGCAGGCCGCCAGCGGCAACACCAGCAGGTTGTAACCGATGGACCAGGCGAAGTTCTCGATGATGATCTTGCGGGTACGCATTGCCAGCACTCTGGCCTCGAGCAGTCGGCTCAGGTCATCGGCCAGCAGGATGGCATCGGCGCTGTTTTTCGCCAGATCGGTGCCACCAGCCATGGCAAACGAGGCGTGAGCGCCAGCCAGTACCGGCGCGTCGTTGATGCCATCGCCCACCATGATGCTGATATCCCCTTGGGCTTCCCGGGCCTTGAGGTAGGCCAGCTTGCCATCGGGTGAGACCCCCTTGACCAGCTCATCCACGCCCAGCTCGCGGGCAATCTCGTCTGCCTGCAAAGAGCTGTCGCCAGTCAGTACGGTAGTTTGCAGACCTGCTGCCTTGAATGCCGCGATCAGCGCCCTGGCATCGGGGCGCAGGGTATCTTCCAGATTGAAGCGGGCCAAGACCTGCTGCTCGTCGGCCAGATAGATAGCCAGACCGCGGCCGCGCTCTTGCGCCGGATCCAGCCCAAGCCAGCGGGCACTGCCGATGCGGTAGCGTACGCCATCCACCAGCGCTGTGATGCCGTGACCGATGACCGGGGTGATCTCGCGGGCGGATGGCAGCACACTGATACTGTCGGCAGGTAGCCGGAAGGCGCGAGCTATGGGGTGCTCGGATTGCGCCTCCATGGCCCGGGCGATGGCGAGGCATTGCGTCTCGTCCATCTCTGCCAAGGTGGTGGTGCCGGTCAGACTGATCTCACCTGTGGTCAGGGTGCCAGTCTTGTCCATCACGATCCGGTTGGCCTTGGTCAGCACGTCCAGCACATGACCACGGCGCAGCAGAATGCCGTTGCGGGTCAGATTGGCGGTGGCCGAGGTTAGCGCCGTCGGGGTGGCCAGCGACAGGGCACAGGGGCAAGTGGCAACCAGCACGGCGAGGGTGACCCAGAACGCCTGATCCGGTTGATGGAAGTGCCAGAAGGTCCAGACCGCAGCGGCAATGATCAGCAACACCAGAATAAAGTGGCGCGACAGCTGATCCGCCATCTGGGCGATGGCCGGTTTGTCATCGAGGGCGTGATCCTGCAGCCGCATGATCTGGGCGATCCGAGACTCTTCGATACGGTGGCTGACCCGGATCTGCAGCGGAGCATCCGTGTTGATGGTGCCGGCATAGACCTGATCGCTTGGCTGTTTGAGCAGGGGCAGCTGTTCACCGGTCAGCATGGATTCGTTGAGGCTGGCTTGCCCTTCGACAATGATGCCGTCCGCCGGCAAGGTGGCGCCAGCAAGCACCCGTACCCGATCGCCGACCTGCAAGGTCTTGGCCGCTACCTCATGTTCCCCTTCATCATCGATGCGGGTCGCCATGATGGGCACCAGTCGCGCTAGGTTGGAGCTCGATTCCGACGCCTTGCGCCGGGCCCGCAACTCGAGAAAGCGCCCCAGCAGCAGGAAGAAGACGAACATGGTGATGGAGTCGTAATAGACCTCACCGGTATTGAACACGGTGGCCCACATGGAGGCGACAAAGGCACCAATCAGCGCCAGCGACACCGACACATCCATCGACAGGTGACCCTGTTTCAGGCTGCGCCAGGCACCCACGTAAAAGGGCTGGGCCGAGTAGATCATGATGGGGGTTGAGAGCAGCAGGCTTATCCACTTGAAGTAGACCATGAACTCATCTTCAACGCTGATGAAGAGATCCATGTAGAGGGCCACGGCGCACATCATCACCTGCATCGAGCCCAGCCCCGCCAGTGCCAGCCGGAACATATAGCTGCGCACCTCTTTGGCGTAGAGCGCCTCCTGTTGATGGGTCTGGAACGGGTAGGCGCGATAGCCGATCTGGGCGAATCCCTTGAGAATGTCACTCAGGGAAAGCTGGTCCGGATCCCACTTGATGCGGGCCCGATGGGTGGTGGTGTTGACGTTGATGTAGCGCAGGCCCGTCAGGGTCATCAGGTGGCGTTCGATCAACCAGGCACAGGCGGCGCAGGTGAGCCCTTCTACTGTCAGCTGGATTTCGCGAAGGGTACCGCTGTCGGTGACAAAATCCTGTTGCACTTCTGCCAGATCGTAGTGGGTGAGGGCGGCCAGCTCCTCGGGTACCAGATCCCCCTTGGTACCGGGGGCGGTGCGGTGATCGTAGTAACTGGCGAGGCCGCACTCCATGATGGTTTCAGCCACAGCCTGACAACCGGGGCAGCACATGGGGCGAACAATCCCCTTTATCTCGAGGGCATAGCCACTATTGGCGGGTACCGGCTCGCCACAGTGAAAGCAGGGGGTCATGCGTTATGCCTCCCTGAATGCAGAATGCAAGCAGCAGGGGCGGTGGCGAGCACCGGCTCGCCACAGTGAGAACAGCCGGTCATGGCTTAGCGTCCTTTCGGGTCGAGTTCGACAGGGGCCAGGGTAGGCAGCTGGACGGTCTCTTGCAATCGCCACTGGTGATCAAAGGCATCGACCCGAATGTGCCACTTGCCGACCAGCGGCTTGTCGAAATGGAGGCGATAGGTGCCGCTCGCATCGGCGGTGATCATGTGTTCGCTGTCCTGACCGGCCAAGGTCGGGTGAAACAATGAGAGATAGAGAGCTTGCCCGGCAGGAATGTCACCGCTGATGGGTTTGAGGGTCAGTTCGTTGCCGTCAACCTCCAGCCCAAAGCGGATATTGAGGGCTTCGGAGCGGTCAAACTTGCTCAAGTCCTGATTGATCTCTTTCCCTTGTTTGTAATAGTCCTCGGCCACCAGATTGACCCCATCCTTGCTGGCGATGATGGCGGTGGCGATGCTGCCGACAACAGCGGCAGTGGGGAGGGCGATGATAAACCAGGGCCAGAATTGGCGATACCACGGTTTGGATAGAGGTTGGGTCATGATTGCTACTGCCATGAAACGAATGATTAACGTGGAAGATGGTTTTTACGCAACACAAGATAACAAAAAGCCTCGAGGAGTCGAGGCTTTTTGCTGTGTAATCACGTGTTTATCACATGTTACAACGTTACGGGCGAACCTTATTTGGCAGACTGTTGATGAGACAGGCTGTAAACGTAGGAGGCCAGCAGGTGAACCTTGTCCTCACCCAGAATGTCTTTCCAGGCTGGCATCACACCGTGACGACCGTGGGTGATGGTTTGTACCACCACTTCGCGGGAGCCACCGTAGAGCCAGGTGTTGTTGGTCAGATCTGGCGCTCCGACGGCAACACCGCCCTTGGCATCAGCCCCGTGGCAGGCAGCGCAGATGGCAAAGCGTGCTTCACCTTTCTTCGCTTCCACCAAGTCGACCTTGCGACCGGAGAGGCTCAGCACATAGGAGGCCACTTCCTGAACGCCATCTTTGCCGAGGATTTCACCCCAGGCAGCCATGATCCCCTGACGACCGCCCATGATGGTGGTCTTGATTTGATCTGGCTGGCCGCCCCATTGCCATTCGCTGTCGGTCAGGTTCGGGAAGCCGCGGCCACCGCGGGCATCGGATCCGTGGCACTGGGAGCAGTTCTGCAGGAACAGACGCTGACCCACTTTCAGGGCTTCCGGATCCTTGGCGATTTCGGTAATGGCACGATAGGTTTTGCCATCCGCTTCATAGGTGAGTTCACGGAACTTGGCGCCGTAGATCTCGTCAGCCTTGGCGACCTCACGGTCATACTCCACCGCGCGACCTTCAGCCTTGGCCGATTCGGTTGCAGCCTTGGACTCGGCCAGCGAGCGCACGTCCTGGTTGGAACTTTGCCAGCCCAGCAGGCCTTTGAAGTTGCCAAGCCCCGGGAAGGCGATCAGATAGACCAGACCGGTGACGATGAAGAAGAGGAACATGTAAGTCCACCACTTCGGCAGCGGGTTGTTGATCTCCTCGATGCCATCGAAGGAGTGTCCCATCGATTTGCCTTCTTCAACACCCATCTTGTCCTTGCGGCACCACATCAGCAGCAAGAAGCAGCCGAGGATGGTTCCCAGACTGATGACAGTCACAAAAATGCTAAACAGAGTGCTCATTATTGTTTCGCTCCTGCGTTCTTTTTATCAGCACCGGGTTGCTCATCATCGGCAAAAACCAGATTGGCAGCCTCGTCGAAAGAGGTCTTGCGGCGTTTGCTGTAGGCCCAGACGATGATGCCAATCATGATGGCCATCAACAGCAGGGTATACAGACCGCGAAATGTGCCGTAGTCCATCTTCGCCTCCTTATTTCAGGGCATGACCCAGTGATTGCAGATAGGCCACCAGCGCATCCAGCTCGGTTTTGCCCTTGACGGCTTCGCCCGCACCCTGAATATCGGCATCGGTATAGGGCACACCGAAGTGATCGCGGAACAGCGCCAGCTTCTTGGCCGTCATCTCACCGGTCAGCACATTGGTATCAAGCCAGGGGTAGGCGGGCATGTTGGATTCCGGTACCACATCGCGCGGGTTGATCAGGTGAACCTTGTGCCACTCGTCGGAGTAGCGGCCACCGACACGGGCCAGATCCGGACCAGTACGCTTGGAGCCCCACAGGAAGGGGTGCTCCCAGACGCTCTCACCGGCGACCGAGTAGTGACCGTAGCGCTCGGTTTCGGCACGGAACGGACGGATCATCTGGCTGTGGCAGTTGGTGCAGCCTTCGCGAATGAAGATGTCGCGTCCTTCCATCTGCAGAGCGGTGTAGGGCTTGAGGCCCTCCACCGGCTCGGTGGTTTGCTTCTGGAAGAACAGCGGAGTGATTTCAACCAGGCCCCCCAGACTGATGGCGAAGATGATGCCGACCACCAGCATGGGAACGCTTTTTTCAAATATTTCGTGACGGTTATTGTTGCTCATGGGTTGACCTCTTCAATCATGCTGGCTGGGCGACAGGTTCCAGAGAACCTTTGGGCGCAGTGATGGTGCGATAGGCGTTGTAAGCCATCAGCAACATGCCGGTGACGAAGAAGCAGCCTCCCAGGAAGCGCACGAAATAGAAGGGATAGGATGCCTGCAGCGCTTCAACGAAGCTGTAGGTCAGGGTGCCGTCTTCGTTGACTGCACGCCACATCAGGCCCTGCATCACGCCGGAAATCCACATGGCGACGATGTAGAGCACGGTGCCCACGGTCGCCAGCCAGAAGTGAACGTTGATCAGTTTGACGCTGTACATCCGGCCCTGACCGAACAGGTTCGGGATCAGGTGATAGACGGCACCGATGGAGACCATGGCAACCCAGCCCAGCGCACCGGAGTGCACGTGACCAACGGTCCAGTCGGTGTAGTGGGAGAGGGCGTTGACGGTTTTGATCGCCATCATCGGGCCTTCGAAGGTCGACATGCCGTAGAAAGAGAGGGAGACGATCAGGAAGCGCAGGATGGGGTCATAACGCAGTTTGTGCCAGGCACCGGAGAGGGTCATGATGCCGTTGATCATGCCGCCCCAAGAGGGTACGAACAGGATCAGGGACATCACCATGCCCAGTGACTGAGCCCAGTCAGGCAGTGCGGTGTAGTGCAGGTGATGCGGACCGGCCCAGATATAGAGGGAGATCAGCGCCCAGAAGTGGACGATGGAGAGGCGATAGGAGTAAACCGGGCGACCGGCCTGCTTGGGCACGAAGTAGTACATCATCCCCAGGAAGCCAGCGGTCAGCAGGAAGCCTACCGCGTTGTGGCCATACCACCACTGCACCATGGCGTCCATGGCGCCGGAGTACATGGAGTAGGACTTCATGCCGGAGAGCGGCACTTCCATGTTGTTGACAATGTGCAGCACCGCAACGGTGATGATGAAGGCGCCGAAGAACCAGTTGGCCACATAGATGTGGGAGGTGGTGCGCTTCATCAGGGTGCCGAAGAAGACGATGGCATAGGCGACCCATACCACAGTGATGGCGATATCAATCGGCCACTCCAGCTCGGCATACTCTTTGGCGGAGGTGTAACCCAGCGGCAGAGAGATGGCGGCAGAGAGGATGATTGCTTGCCAGCCCCAGAAGACGAAGGTTGCCAGCGGGCCACCAAACAGTCTGGTTTGACAGGTGCGCTGCACCACGTAAAACGAGGTGGCCATCAGTGCACTGACGCCGAAGGCGAAGATCACTGCGTTGGTATGGAGGGGCCGCAGACGACTGTAAGTCAGCCACGGGGTCTCGAAGTTGAGGGCAGGCCAGATCAACTGGGCTGCGATCAGTACGCCAACCGACATGCCGACAATTCCCCAGACAATCGTCATGACGGTAAACTGGCGAACAACGGTGTAGTTGTACTCAGGATGGTTAGTTGTATGGCTCATCGTTATATTCCGCTTCCGATGCTGCTGTTGTTTGGTTTTGTATCCGGAGAACCGGACTGGCTTCATCAGCCACCGCCGACCAGTTGTTAACATCTGTTAACGAAAGGAAAAGCAAAAGATGGCTAAATGAAAACTGCATGGGAATGATACTGAAGTGACAGGTAAAATAACAGTATAAACAGTGATATATTTGGCTCCGTCCGGTCTCGATATGGCAGTTTTTTACCTTGTTCGAGATCACAAAAAACTATTTTAATTGCATCTTAATCGGACTGTTTTTGATGAAAGAGAGACTTACCGCACGTAAAGTTTTGCACCTCGTACTTGTATTGGCGCTGTTATTGGCGCTGATGGCCTATCGCACCTGGTTTTCGGCCGATAACAGCGTCTCTGCTGACCAGAAAAAAGATCAGATTTGTGATCTTTCCCACACCCCTTGCAGCGCGCTGATTGGTGACAAGCCACTGACGGTCGCCATCAAGGAATTACCGCTGCGCGCTGAACATGACTTTGCCATCGCTATTACCGGCGGCGATCCGGCCATCAAACCGGTGAAAGCGACACTCGAAGGCAAAGATATGTTTATGGGCACCATTCCGGTGAGCTTTGAAGAAATAGACGGACAGTGGCAGGGGGTGACCCAGGTGGGGAGCTGTACATCACCCGTCATGATCTGGTTGTTAAATATCGAGTGGAGTAATGGTCAACGCCAGCAATTGGCGCTTTCCGTTGCCCGGGAATAACGGCGCAAGAGGTGGGGAGTGGAAAAAATATTTGAAATTTCCCGGCCAGGCGTTACCTTCCCCAAACCATCAGGGAGTGAAGTTCATTTAATCATGATTGAAAAACAACCATTTTATCGCACCCTCAACCAGCAGGCCAAGGCGCTGCTGGAGGGGGAAACCGATCTTATTGCCAATCTGGCCAACCTCTCCGCGCTGCTGAATCAGGAGCTGGAGGAGATCAACTGGGTCGGTTTTTATCTGTTGCAGGGTGAGACCCTGGTATTGGGGCCATTTCAGGGCAAACCGGCCTGCGTACGGATCCCGGTCGGCCGCGGGGTGTGTGGTACGGCAGTGGCAGAGGGGAGAACCCAGCTCATTGACGATGTCCACCAGTTCGACGGTCACATCGCTTGCGATGGCGCGAGCAACTCGGAAATCGTGATCCCGGTGCGTCGTGGTGGCGAGATCATCGGGGTGCTCGATATCGACAGTCCGATTTTTAACCGTTTCGACCAGCAAGACCGGATTGGCCTCGAAGAAACGGTGCAAATTTTGGAAAGCATGCTCTAAGTCATTGCTAGATGGTTCGCAAAAGGCCCCAAGCTCTCTATAATGGGGCCTTTGTTGTGCTCGGGACGTGCCCGTGCGTTTATATGAAAGCCAAGGTTATACATGGAAAACACTGAGAAGCTGAAGAACAGTAAAGAGATCGTTGCCTACCTGGTCGAGAAATTCCCGGCCTGCTTCGTTGCTGAAGGAGAGGCCAAGCCGCTCAAGATTGGCATCTTCCAGGATTTGGCCGAGCGTCTTGCTGACGATGCCAGAGTCTCCAAGACCATGCTGCGTTCCGCACTGCGTCAATACACCTCCAGCTGGCGCTACCTGCACGGTCTCAAAGCTGGCCAGGCTCGCGTTGATCTGGATGGCAACCCGGGCGAACTGCTGACCGAAGAGCACATCGAGCACGCCAAGCAAGCTCTGAAAGAGAGCAAAGAGCGCGTATTCGCCAGCCGTCGTACCAATACCAAAGAGAAGGATGAGAAGGCCAAGAAGCCCCGTCGTCCTGCTGTGCGCAAAACCGAGAAAGCTGATGTAGCTGCCAAGCCGAAAGCTGCCGCCAAGGCACCGGTCGCTGACGCTCCGCTGGTTAAAGTGGATGCCGCTACGCTGAAAGTGGGCCAGGATGTGCGCGTCGTTATGGGTAAATTCCCGGTTCCGGCAACCATCAAGGAAGTAACCAAGGACGATGTACAGGTCCAACTGCAGACCGGCATGATGGTGCGGGTCAAATCAGAGCACTTGGTTCTCTAAGGAGACAAATGTTGAAGCATGGCGTAATTCGTTTTTCCCTCGTTGCCTGTAGCCTGGCGCTTGCCGGGCTTGCACAGGCCATCGAGCCGGTGCTCAAGGAGAGTGATTTGCCTGTGTTGGCTCAAGAGAGCCAACATGCTACGGCCAGCAAGCGAATTACCAATTTGTTTACCCGCTCGCACTACAAACAGTTCAAGCTGGACGATGCCTTTTCCTCCGTGATTTTTGATAAATATCTGGAGAATCTGGACTACAGCCGCAACCTGTTTTTGGCCTCTGATATCAGCCGTTTTGAAAAGTACCGTAACGGTTTTGACACCGACCTCGAAAGAGGCCGTCTGGCTCCCGCCTACGAGATGTTCAACCTGAGTCAGCAGCGGCGTTATGAGCGGTTCGAATACGCCCTCAAACTGCTTGATACTCCTTTCGATTTTACCCAGACCGACAACTATGTGTTTGATCGGGAAGGGGCGGCTTGGCCCAAAGATGAAGCAGAGCTCAACGAGCTATGGCGTCAGCGGGTCAAGTTCGATGCCCTGAGTCTCAAGCTCAGTGGCAAGGAGTGGCCCGAGATCAAGGAGCTGCTTGGCAAGCGTTACAACAACGCTATCAAGCGGATGTCCCAGACCGAGAGCGAGGATGTCTTCCAGCTCTTCATGAACTCCTTCGCTCGCGCCATCGAACCGCACACCAGTTACCTCTCACCACGCAGTGCCGATCGTTTCAACACCGAGATGAACCTCTCGCTGGAGGGGATTGGTGCCGTGTTGCAGGCGGAAGATGACTTTACCGTCATCCGTTCTCTGGTGCCCGGTGGCCCGGCTGCCAAATCCAACCACCTCAAACCCGATGACAAGATCACCGGGGTGGGGCAGGAAGATGGCAAGATTGTCGATGTGATCGGCTGGCGTCTTGATGACGTGGTCGAGCTCATCAAGGGGCCCAAGGGGAGCAAGGTCAAGCTGGAGATCCAGCGCGGCAAGGGTGCAACCGCCAAGACCGAGCAGATCGAGCTGACCCGCGATAAGGTGCGCCTTGAAGACCGGGCTGCCAAGTCCAAGGTGATTAACGCCGAAGGCAAGAAGATTGGCGTTATCGAGATCCCGAGTTTCTACGTCAATCTGCACGATGACGTGATCAAGGAGCTTTCCAGCCTGAACAAGAAGAAGATCGATGGCTTGATCATCGATCTGCGCGGTAACGGCGGCGGCGCCCTGACCGAAGCTTCCGCCCTGAGCGGTCTCTTCTTTGCCAGCGGTCCCGTGGTGCAAATTCGTGATCATATGGGCCGTATCACGGTCAATGGCGATGACGATGGCAACGTCTACTACGGTGGGCCCATGTCGGTGATGATCGACCGCTACAGTGCCTCGGCCTCCGAGATCTTCGCTGCCGCCATGCAGGATTATGGCCGCGCGTTGATTCTGGGTGAAAACTCGTTCGGCAAGGGGACGGTGCAGCAGCATCGCAGTCTCGCCAAGGTCTATGACTTCTACGAGCAGCCGCTCGGTCACGTGCAGTACACCATCGCCAAGTTCTACCGGATCGACGGTGGCAGCACCCAGAACAAGGGCGTTGCGCCGGATATCAGCTTCCCGACACCGGTTGCTCCGGAAGAGACGGGCGAAAGCCGTGAGTTCAATGCGTTGCCGTGGGACAAGATTGCCTCCGCCAACTACGAGAAACTCGGCAACTTCGCCAGCGTACTGCCCAAGTTGCAGGCGGCGCACGATGCCCGGATCGCCAAGGATCCTGAGTTTGCCTATGTGATGCAGGACATCGCCGACTACAAGGAGGAGAAAGACAAGAAGTCGGTCTCCCTCAACGAGGCGGAGCGTGTTGCAGAGCAGGCGAAACAGGATGAGAAAGCGCTCAAACGTACCAACGAACGTCTGGCACGTCTTGGCAAGCCGGCGGTGAAGAGTCTGGATGAACTGCCCGCTGATTTTGAAGCGCCCGATGAGTATCTCATCGAAGCGGCCAATATCACGGCGGATCTGGCCAAGGTCAGCAAACGCAGCTGACAAGGCGACCTCCAATGCACAAGGGCGACTGCGGTCGCCCTTTCTTTTTGTCTGGCGTATCTGACGTAATGCCAAATTGTTTGACCCCGCCAGTTGGTTGTGACAGCCTCTTTCTCGCCTTTAACAAGCGTGGAAGCAGACAATAATGACCGATCACTCCCAGGCCATGACGGCCAAATATCGCCAGGATTATCAGGCGCCGCTCTACTGGATCGACACCATCGACCTCGATTTCCAACTGCAGGAGCCGCTGACCCAGGTCACCGCCATCACCCGCATTCGTCGCAACGGCGAGCACAATGCGCCGCTCGTCCTCGATGGTGAACAGCTGACCCTCAAGAGCGTTGCCATCGATGGCATTCCCTGTGACCATTACGAGCAAGGCGAGAGCAGTCTGACCCTGTTCAACCTGCCGGCCGAATGTGTGCTGACCATTGTCACCCTGCTGGATCCGGCCGCCAACACCGCCCTGGAAGGGCTTTACAAGTCAGGCGATGCCTACTGCACCCAGTGTGAAGCGGAAGGCTTTCGCCGCATAACCTATTATCTGGACCGCCCCGACATTCTGGCGCGCTACAGCACCCGCATTACCGCCGACAAAGCCCAGTTCCCCTTCCTGCTCTCCAACGGCAACAAGGTCGACAGCGGTGATCTGGATGGCGGACGCCATTTCGTGCAGTGGCAGGATCCTTTCCCCAAACCGAGCTATCTGTTTGCGCTGGTGGCCGGTGATTTCGATGTGGAGCGCAGCCACTACACCACCAAGAGCGGTCGCAAAGTGGCCCTCGAGATCTTCGTCGACAAGGGCAACCTCGATCGCGCCGGTTTTGCCATGGAGAGCCTCATCAACTCCATGCGCTGGGACGAACAGCGTTTTGGCCTCGAGTATGATCTCGACATCTACATGATCGTTGCGGTGGACTTCTTCAACATGGGCGCCATGGAGAACAAGGGGCTCAACATCTTCAACTCCAAGTTCGTGCTGGCCAATCCGGCCACCGCCACCGACAGCGACTACCACGGTATCGAACGGGTGATCGGCCACGAATATTTCCACAACTGGACCGGCAACCGCGTCACCTGTCGTGACTGGTTTCAACTCAGCCTGAAAGAGGGGCTGACAGTGTTCCGGGATCAGGAGTTCTCCTCCGACCTAGGCTCCCGTGGCGTCAACCGCATCAACAACGTGCGTACCGTCCGCGGCCCGCAGTTTGCGGAAGATGCTGGCCCCATGGCACACCCGATCCGCCCGGATGTGGTGATCGAGATGAACAACTTCTACACCCTCACCGTCTACGAGAAGGGGTCGGAAGTGATCCGCATGATGCACACCCTGCTGGGGGAAGATGCCTTCCAGGCTGGTATGCGTCTCTACTTCGAGCGTCACGACGGCTCGGCCGCTACTTGTGATGATTTCGTGCAAGCGATGGAGGATGCGTCCGGTATCGATCTCGGTCGTTTCCGCCGCTGGTACAGCCAGTCCGGCACCCCCGAGCTGACCGTGACCGACGAGTATGATGCCGCCAGCGGTATCTATCGCCTTCATGTAAGCCAGCATACCCCGCCGACTCAGGATCAACCGCAAAAGCTGCCGCTGCATATCCCCCTCGATATCGAGCTCTATGACGAGCAGGGTGCCGTCATTGCTCTGCAGTATCAGGGCAAGGCCATCGGCAACGTGCTCGATGTGCTGGAAGCGGAGCAGACCTTCGAATTCGATCGGGTGCCGGTCAAGCCGGTTCCCTCTCTGCTGCGGGACTTCTCAGCGCCGGTCAAGCTGCACTATGACTACAGCGACGAAGCGCTCGCCTTCCTGATGCGCTTTGCCCGCAACGAGTTTGCCCGCTGGGATGCGGCCCAGATGCTGATCAACAAAGCGGTCATCGATGGGGTGGCGCGGGTCCAGCACGGGCAGGGGGTTGAGCTCTCCCAAACCCTGCTGGCCGCCTTCGCCGCCATTCTGGACGACAGTGAACTGGATTTGGCCCTCAAAGCGGAGATCCTGGCGCTGCCCGGTGAGGCGACCCTGGCCGAGCTGTTCGAGGTGGCCGATATCGATGCCATCCATCAGGTGCGCAACGCGATCCACACCCGTCTTGCCGAGGCCTTTGGTGCGCGCTTGGCGACTACCTATCAGAGCCTGCGTCTGAGCGGCTATCAGGTGGTGCATGCCGACATGGCTAAACGGGCCCTCAAAGGGGTAGTGCTCGGCTATCTGGCTGCGCTGGATGCGGAGCATGCCGACGCGCTGGTGCGCGAGCAGTATGCCACTGCCGACAACATGACCGACACCCTGGCGGCGCTGCAGGTGGCCAACGGCTATCTGTTGCCATGCCGCGCTGCGCTGCTGGCCGATTTTGAAGGCAAGTGGGCCAAGGATGGACTGGTGCTGGACAACTGGCTGCGACTGATTGGCAGCAAACCGGCTGCCGATGTGCTTAGCGAAGTGAAACAGGCGATGAATCACCCCACTTTCAGCATTCGCAACCCGAACCGGCTGCGGGCGCTGATCGGCAGTTTCGCCATGAGCAATCAGGTGCAGTTCCATGCGGTGGATGGCAGCGGTTACCGCTTCCTGACCGATCTGCTGATCGAGCTCAACGAGGTCAATCCACAGGTGGCCTCCCGCCTCATCACGCCGCTTATCCAGTTCAAGCGACTGGATGAGGCGCGCAAGGCCCTGATCCGCGCCGAGCTGACTCGTCTTGCCAACCTTGAGGGGCTGGCGCGGGATCTGTTCGAGAAGGTCAGCAAGGCGCTGCAGCAGTAAGTGTCGACGGGGCAGGGGCGTGAATGCGCCTGCCTCTATTGTGTGATTTATCGTGTGATCAGGAGCAAGCGTGAAGCAGTTTACTTTTCGGCTCTCATTGAATAGCGATGAGGTGATGCTGATGTATCAGGGCCATGCCAGACGGCTGGTGGTGCGCAGCGAACAGGGATTGACCCTGGAACTTGGCATAGAAAAAATACGCCCCTTTGTCGCCATCAATGGTGTGCATGGCTATTTTCGGCTCAAAACCCAGGACGATTACCGCTTTATCAGTCTCGAACGCATAAATTAACAAAAATCGAACAGATTAACGACTGTTTATCTGCTTTGCGTCACTATCTATCCGGTAAAATGGCACAAAAGTAGTGGGAATTTCTGTGTTTTTGGTTGTTTGCAAAATTTCTCACAGTTTAAGCCGTGATCTGCACCTTGTTTTTAACATCTCGTTAGCACCTTTCCTCGCCTTCCCTTAGCCAAGCCATTACACTTCGCAACAACTCTGCACCAGCGGGTAACCAGGGTGGTTGCCTCTGCGTCGGTGGTTAATGTCGTCCGATAAGGAATATAGAAATGGCATTGAAAGACGCCCCTACCTCAGTTCTGCTCGAAAACGTTCTCAGCCTGATCCATCAGAAGTTGCCCAAAAACAGTGCCTCTCTGGTCGAGCGCTTCGTTGCCAAGTTCTACGGCAACATGGCGAGCTCCGATCTGCACGATCGCAATGACAGCGATCTCTACGGTGCGGCCCTGAGCCTGTGGAATGCCCTCAATCAGCGCAGCGGTACCGATCCCTACATCCGGGTCTACAACCCCGAGCTGACCCGTCACGGCTGGCAATCGCCCCATACCATCGTCGAGGTGATCCTGCAGGACTCGCCCTTCCTGGTGGACTCCATCCGGATGGCGCTCAAACGGCTCAATATCACCGCCCACATGATGCTGCACCAACCGCTGCACCTCATTCGCGGTTCGGATGGCAAGATTGACGCCATTCTGGAGCTCGACAACACCGACGGGCAGACCTCGGTTGAAACGGCATTCCTTATCGAGATCGATCACCTCACCAGCGAGGAGCAGATGGCCGCGCTGGCTGCCGAGCTCAACTCGGTGGCTGGTGAAGTGGCGCTTGCAGTCGGCGACTGGCAGCCGATGCTGGCCAAGCTCAATGAGATCATCGACGAACTGCCCAAGCGCAAGCACCCGGTCAGCAAGGAGGAGGTGGCCTCCTGCGTTGCCTTCCTCAAATGGGTGGCTGCCCACAACTTCACCCTGATGGGGTATCGCCGTTACGACGTCAAGGCAGTGGAGGGGGATCACGAGATCCTGCCGCAGGCGAGCTCCAGTCTGGGGCTGATGAAGAACTCCATCAAGGAGGTGGGCCAGCGCCTTGGCAACATGCCTGCCAGCGCCCGTCATGCCGCTCTGAGTTCTGACCTGCTGATCCTCACCAAATCCAACAGCAAGTCCCGGGTGCACCGTCCGGCTTATGTGGATTACATCGGCATCAAGCGCTTTGACGAGCATGGCAAGGTGATCGGGGAAGATCGCTTCATCGGTCTCTATGCCTCTTCCATCTACAACACCAGCGCGACCCAGATCCCGCTCATCAGCCATCGTCTCGAGCGCATCATGGCCGCCTCCGGTCATGAGAAGGGCTCCCACGCCTACAAGGCGCTGCTCAACGTATTGGAAACCTATCCTCGCGATGAGCTGATCCAGGCCCGTGAAGAGGAGCTGCTGGCCACCGGTCTTGGGGTGCTGGAGATGCAGGAGCGTGACATGCTGCGGCTGTTCGTGCGCCGCGATGTGTACGGCCGTTTCTTCTCCTGCATGGTCTATGTCACCAAGGAGCGCTACAACACGGCGCTGCGGATCAAGACCCAGCAAATATTGCAGAAATATTTTGGCAGCAACGAAGAGGTGGAGTTCAACGTCTACTTCACCGAGGGCGTGCTGGCGCGGACCCACTACATAGTGCGGGTCAACAACAACAACGTGGATGTGGATGTGAACGAAGTACAGAACAACCTGATTGAAGCGGCCCGCAGCTGGGACGACAGACTCGACTCCGTGCTGCTTTCCCATTATGGCGAGGCCCGTGGTAACGAGCTGCGCCGCCGTTTCAGCACCGCCTTCCCCCGTGCTTACAAGGAAGATGTGCTGCCGGGCTCTGCTGTGGCCGACATCATGGCGCTCGATAACCTGAGCGAAGCCGAGCCGCTCGGTATGCTGTTCTACCGCGCGCAGGAGGAGGAGAACGACCGTCGGGTACGGCTCAAGCTGTTCCACCGCACCGAGCCCATTCACCTCTCCGATGTGCTGCCGATGCTGGAGAACATGGGACTGCGGGTGATAGGTGAGACCCCGTATCAGGTACGCACTCCAGGTGGCGATCTGTTCTGGATCCTCGACTTCTCCATGTTGCTGCACGGCGAGCAGCCCTTTGATCTGGCCCAGAGCCAGCAGCGCTTCCAGCAGGCTTTTGCTGCCATCTGGAACAAGCAGCTGGAAGATGACGGCTTCAACCGGCTGGTGCTGGGGGCGGGTCTCACCGGCCGTCAGGTCTCGGTGCTGCGCGCCTATGCCAAATACATGCGCCAGACCGGTGTCTCCTTCAGCCAGTCCTATATCGAAGAGACTCTGACCCGCTACCCGGATATCGCCCAACTGCTGTTTACCCTGTTTGAGCAGCGCCTCGACCCGGCTGGCAAGCAGGATGCCAAAGCAGAAGCCAAGTTGCACGAGGAGCTTGCCGCCAAGCTGGATCAGGTGGCCAACCTGGACGACGATCGCATCATTCGCCGCTATGTGGAGATGATCGATGCTACCCTGCGCACCAACTACTACCAGCTGGACAAGGCGGGCAATATCAAGCCCTACATCTCCTTCAAACTAGCTCCCTCCAGCATCACCGACATGCCGCTGCCGCTGCCGAAATTCGAGATCTTCGTCTACTCGCCGCGGGTGGAAGGGGTACATTTGCGATGGGGTAAAGTGGCTCGTGGCGGTCTGCGCTGGTCCGATCGCAAAGAGGACTTCCGCACCGAAGTGCTGGGTCTGGTGAAAGCCCAGCAGGTGAAGAACACCGTCATTGTGCCGGTGGGGGCCAAGGGCGGCTTCTACTGCAAACAGATGCCGGTGGGGGCGCCCCGTGCCGTCATCCAGGAGGAGGGCAAGGCCTGTTATCGTCTGTTTATTCGAGGTCTGCTCGATGTGACTGACAACATCATCGGCGGCGAGGTGATCCCGCCCAAATCCGTGGTGCGTCACGATGAGGATGACTACTACCTGGTAGTCGCCGCAGACAAGGGCACAGCCACCTTCTCGGATATTGCCAACGAGATCAGCCTCGAATACGGTCACTGGCTCGGCGATGCATTCGCCTCCGGCGGCTCGGTCGGTTACGACCACAAGAAGATGGGCATCACTGCCCGTGGTGCCTGGGAGTCGGTCAAGCGCCACTTCCGTGAAATTGGCGTCAACTGCCAGACCACCGACTTCACTTGCGTGGGGATTGGGGACATGGCCGGCGACGTGTTCGGCAACGGCATGCTGCTCTCCGAGCACACCCGGCTGGTGGGCGCGTTCAACCACATGCACATCTTCGTTGACCCCACTCCGGATGCGGCAAAGAGCTTTGTCGAACGCCAGCGCCTGTTCGATCTGCCGGGTTCCAGCTGGGATGACTACAACCGCGAGCTGATATCACAAGGGGGCGGCATCTTCCTGCGCTCGGCCAAATCCATCAAGCTGAGCCCCGAGATGCAGACCCTGCTAGGTACCGACAAGACCAGCATGGCCCCAAACGAGCTGATCAAGGCGCTGCTCTGCCTCAATGTCGATCTGCTGTGGAACGGCGGCATCGGCACCTACGTGAAGAGCGCTCGCGAGAGCGATGGGGAAGTGGGCGATCGCAGCAATGACGCACTGCGGGTCAATGGCCGCGATCTACGGGCCCGTATCGTGGGTGAGGGGGGCAACCTCGGCTTTACCCAGCTCGGTCGGGTGGAGTACGCCAGTCAGGGCGGTCGCATCAACACCGATTTTACCGACAACGTCGGCGGTGTGGATTGCTCCGACAACGAGGTGAACATCAAGATCCTGCTCAACCAATTGGTTGCGGCAGGGGATCTGACTCTCAAGCAACGTAACCAGATGCTCTATGAGATGACCGACGACGTGGCGCAGATCGTGATCACCAACGCCTATCGCCAGTCCCAGTCCATCTCGGTCACCAGCTTCCGCGGTTCTGAACAACTGAAAGAGCAGCAGCGCTTTATTCAGGGGCTGGAGCGGGAAGGCAAGCTGGACCGTGCGTTGGAGTTCCTGCCATCCGATGAGGATCTCTCCGAGCGGATGGCGGCAGGGCAGGGACTGACCCGCCCCGAACTGGCGGTGTTGGTGGCGTACGGCAAGATGGTACTGAAAGAGCAGCTCAACTGCCCGGAAGTGACCGACGAGCCCTTCCTCGCCAACATGCTGGTCACCAGCTTCCCGGCCAAAGTACAGCAGCAGTTTGGTGCCCAGCTGGCCGATCACCCGCTACGCGGCGAGATAATCGCTACCCGGGTGGCCAACATGCTGGTTAACGACATGGGGCTCAACTTCGCCAGTCGGATGAAGGACGAAACCGGTGCCTCGGTCGCCGAAGTGGCTTGCTGCTTCGCCATGGCCCGCGAAGTGTTTGGTATGAACCAGCTGTGGCGCGATATCGAAGGGTGCGACAACCTGGTGGATGCCCAGACTCAGCTCGAGCTGATGTTCTACAGCCGCCGCATTGTGCGCCGTGCCACCCGCTGGTTCCTGCGTGCCCGCAATCGCAGCTGGAGCATTAGCGAGAACATCGCCTTCTTCCGTCCGGCGTTCGAGACCTTAGGGAAGCACCTCTACGAGGTGATGGATGAGAGCGAAGTGGCCGAGCATCGTCAGGCTGTTGCCAAGTGGATGGAGAAACAGGTGCCGGAGGCCATTGCCCGTCAGGTCGCCCATATGAGCAGCCTCTTCTCCAGCCTGGATCTGGCGCAGATTGCCGCGGAGCACAAGACCGATATCCTGCGTGCCGCCAACGTTTACTATCGCCTCGGAGCCAAACTGGATCTGCACTGGTTCCTCGACCAGATCAACCATCAGCCGGTCGGCAACCACTGGCAGGCGATGGCGCGAGCCTCCTTCCGCGAAGATCTGGACTGGCAGCAACGCAGTCTCACTTCTGTGGTACTGGAAGGGTGCAAAGATCAGGGAGAATGCGCTACCATACTGGCCGACT
Source organism: Aeromonas sp. 159 (assembly GCF_963862045.1). Classification (NCBI taxonomy): domain Bacteria; kingdom Pseudomonadati; phylum Pseudomonadota; class Gammaproteobacteria; order Aeromonadales; family Aeromonadaceae; genus Aeromonas; species Aeromonas sp. 159. Next base: position 37,020 of record NZ_CAWLMI010000066.1, read on the forward strand.
GGATTTCGGAGCATGAGCAACTCTTGTCCCGTTGGACCCACATGTTGGCCGACTTCAAGACCACCAGTACCCACGAGTTCGCCAAGTTCTCGGTGGCCTTGCGAGAGTTGAACCTGCTCCAGTTGAATTGTCGGGCACTTTAATTGCCAGATTAAGGCATGACACCGACATTACACCCAAAGCCCCGGCCAGTTGCCGGGGCTTTCTTTAAGGAGCAAAGATGTTGTACCCCATCGCCAGGCATTTCCTGTTCAAACTCAATCCGGAACAGGCTCACGATCTCTCCATGAAATATTTGCCCCGCCTTCTCGGTACGCCACTCGATTGTTTCTTCCGCCAGAATTTGCCGAAACGCCCCGTCACTGTCATGGGGCTTTCTTTTGCCAATCCGGTGGGATTGGCGGCCGGTCTGGATAAAGATGGTGAGTGCATTGACGCGCTGGGCGCCATGGGATTTGGTTTTATCGAAGTCGGTACCGTCACCCCCAGACCCCAAAGCGGTAATGACAAGCCGCGCCTGTTCCGGGTTATTCCGGCAGAGGGGATCATCAACCGGATGGGATTCAACAACAAGGGGGTGGATCATCTGGTGGCCAAGGTAAAAGAGGCCAAATATCAGGGAGTCATCGGCATTAATATCGGCAAAAACAAAGACACTCCCATCGAACAGGGCAAGGATGATTACCTGATCTGCATGGACAAGGTTTATGATCATGCCGGTTATATTGCCGTCAATATCTCTTCCCCCAACACCCCGGGTTTGCGTTCACTGCAATATGGCGAGGCGCTGGATGAATTGCTGGCCGCCCTCAAGGTGCGTCAGCAAGAGCTGGCCGCCCAATATAAAAAGTATGTGCCGCTGGCGGTTAAAATTGCCCCGGATTTAAGCCTTGAAGAAATAGATCAGGTGGCCGCTTCGCTGGTACGGAATGGTATTGATGGGGTTATCGCCACCAATACCACCCTCGAGCGCGAGATGATTTATGACATGCCCCACGCCGGTGAAGCGGGTGGCCTGAGTGGTCGTCCGCTGCAGCACAAGAGTACCGAGGTGATCCGTCATCTGGCCAAGGCGCTCAATGGTGTTCTGCCAATTATCGGTGTAGGTGGTATTGATAGTGCCATGGCCGCCCGTGAAAAATTGGCCGCCGGTGCCAGTCTGGTACAAATTTATAGCGGCTTTATTTATAAAGGGCCGGGGTTGGTCAAAGAGATTGTGACCAATATTTAAGAAATAGATGGCGGAGCCCTTTATTTGACGTTGCTGATTTTCTGCATATGGAATAAAGTCAACTGGTAATTATCAAGTAAGGGCTCCAACATGTTTATCCAACCGACCGATAGCTGGCAATGGCACTATGATGCCCAGAGTGACCGTCTGATGTTGGACCTGTCTGATAACATGTTATTTGCGACCGAGTATAAAGGGCGGCAATTGGTGCCCAGCTCGTTTGCGACCCAACCTTTTTGTGTCGATGATGCCGCCCTCTATTATCAGTTGATGGATAAAGCAGCCGAACTTGAGTGGAGTATTCCGCATCAGGTTCAGTTGGTGCTGAATGCCATCGCGGTCAGTCGCTTTTATAAACCTTTGATGCCGCAAAGCTGGTTTTTTAGTGAACAGCATCCGCAAGTGATCCCGCAAAACGGTGATCTGGTCCTGATGAATACACCCCATGGCAACGGCGAATTTATGGTCATTGAGGCAGGGGATCAGGCTAGCGTCTGTTTGAACCTCACTGCCGATCTGGTATTGACCACCAGTAAAAACTTGCCGCGTTTCGGGGTGATCAAAGTGATGAATAACCGGATGAAACCGCGTATTACCGTGACCGAGCAATATCGTCAGGTCAGTTGATATATTTTCATCAATCTTTTTATCTCTGTGATTACACTGCTGCTTGTTTTTACTGTTGTCACCTCAATCGCGCCTCGTTTCTGATACTTCATTGATCCGCGAACATCTTGCCCATTCTGATTGATCTTCATGGTTGTGATCCAGCCTCTCCTGAGGCTTGTTACACTCACTTGCACCTTGTGTTCTAACCCACGCAGTATCTTGGTCTTCCGCGCAGCAAGCATGGTGTCTCCCTCTTGTTTCGTTCTGCTTGTGTAGTGCCTCCACCTCAGCATCAACACATCACTCACTGCAGCGATTTTCTTCATACGACATTTTATGCTTGAAACGAGAGCTATTCTCACTTACATTTTGTTATAACATAACAAAATGGAGTTGCCATGAAGCCTCATATTCACCCGGATTATCGTTTGGTGCTGTTCCATGACACGGCAGCAGATGCCTTTTTCCTGGTCGGTTCAACCATCAAGAGCGACCGCCGCTACACGTGGCAAGACGGGAAGGAGTATCCCTATGTGTCGCTCGATGTTTCCAGCCAGTCGCACTCGTTCTATACCGGCAAGCAGAAGCAGGTATCGAGCGAGGGGAGTGTGGCCCGTTTCAACAAGCGCTTTGGCGCATTTTCAAGCAAGAAGGAGTCCTGAATGCAGGTCGTCTGTTCACTCAAATCCGCACGGGCACGTCATCCTGATTGTCAGTTGGTGCGCCGCCGGGGCAAATTGTTCGTGATTTGCAAAAGCAATCCCCGTTTCAAGGCTCGTATGAAGTGATGCGCTAAATGATGTTTGGCCCCATGATCTCGCCATCGGGTAGTCATGGGGCCTTTTACCTTTTCGCCACCTATCAATCTGTTTCCATCCTGCTGTTTGCGCCGACTTTTGCATGCTCCAGCCCGCCTGATGAGGTATAATACGGCACTATTTTTATGGGTTCCCCGTGAGCGTGATGAAAGAATTTTTTGCAACCTGCCCCAAGGGGCTGGAAAACCTGTTGGCCGATGAGCTGACCAATCTTGGCGCAGAGCAGGTCCGTGAGACCGTGGCTGGCGTCCATTTCAAAGGCGAACTGGCGATTGGCTACAAGGCCTGCCTGTGGAGCCGTTTTGCCTCCCGTATCGTGCTGGTGCTCTCCGAATTCCAGATGAACGACGATCTGGATCTCTATCTGGGCGCCCACACCATTCCCTGGGAAGAGCACTTCTCCGGTACCTCTACCATCGCGGTGGACTTTACCGGTACCAACCCTGCCATTCGCAATACCCAATATGGCGCGCTGAAGATCAAGGATGCCATCGTCGACCGCTTCACCAAGCGCGGTCACGTGCGTCCGGACGTGGACAAGAAGTCGCCGGATATCCGTATCATGGCGCACCTGGGCAAGGGCAAGGCCAATATCACGCTGGACTTGTCAGGCCCGGCGTTGCACCAGCGTTTCTATCGTCAAGGCACCGGTGAAGCCCCCCTCAAAGAGAACCTGGCCTGCGCCATGATTGCCCGTAGTGGCTGGGCCGGTGAGCCCATGATGGACCCGATGTGCGGTTCCGGTACCTTGCTGATTGAAGCGGCCTTTATTGCCGCCGACATGGCGCCTGCGCTGCGCCGCGAGCGCTTCGGTTTCGATCGCTGGCTGCAGCACGATAGCGAACTGTGGCAGAGCCTGATGATGGAAGCGCAAGTGCGTGCCAAACGCGGCATGCAACGTTGCGAAGTGAAGCTGTTTGGCTGTGATGCCGACCAGCGCGTGCTGCTCAAAGCTCGCGACAATGCCAAAGCGGCCGGTGTGGCCCATCTCATCACCTTCAAGCAGGCCGATGTCACCAAGCTGGAAAACCCGCTGCCGATGCCTGCCCCTGTTGAAGGGGAAGAAGGTCAAGGGGAGGCCCGCCAGGTCGGCATGCTTATCTCCAACCCGCCTTATGGGGAGCGTCTTGGCGAGTTCCCGGCGCTGTTGGAAGTGCATCAGGCGCTGGGCGATGCTCTGCGTCGCAGCTTCCAGGGGTGGAGAGTCTCCATTCTGTCCGCATCACCCGAGCTGCTCAGCTGTCTGCGCCTGCGCGCCGACAAGCAATATCGCCTGTTCAACGGCGCTCTCGAGTGTCAGCTGCGCAACTACCAGATCGCGCTCGATGCCGTCGCCTCGCAAAAAGAGGTGGCGCAGGACTTTGCCAACCGTCTGCGCAAGAATCTGAAAGCGCTCGAGAAGTGGGCCAAGAAAGAGAATCTCGACTGCTACCGTCTCTACGACGCCGATCTGCCTGAGTACAACGCCGCCATCGACCGCTATCAGGACTACTTGGTGGTGCAGGAGTACGCGGCGCCCAAGGATATCCCCGCCCAGAAGACCCGTCAGCGTCTGCTCGACATGGTGCAGGCCGCCATCAAGGTGACCGGCATGGATGGCGAGAAGGTGATCCTGAAGGTGCGCGAGCGTCAGGAAGGCAAACAGCAGTATCAGAAGCTCTCTGAAGAGCAGCACCGGATGGAAGTGCAGGAGTACGGTGCCCGTCTGTGGGTCAACCTCTACGACTATCTCGATACCGGCCTGTTCCTCGACCACCGTCAGACTCGCCGCATGCTGGGTCAGATGGCAAAGGGCAAGCGCTTCCTGAACCTGTTTGCCTACACCGGCAGTGCCACCGTGCACGCAGGTCTTGGCGGTGCCAGCGAAACCACCACAGTCGACATGTCTCACACCTACCTGAACTGGGCGCAGGACAACATGCGTCTCAACTCGCTGGTGGGCCGTCAGCACAAGTTTGTCCAGGCTGATTGCCTGAAGTGGTTGTCTGAAGCCGATGAACAGTACGACCTCATCTTCATCGATCCGCCCACCTTCTCCAACTCCAAGCGGATGGATGAGAGCTTCGACGTGCAGCGCGATCACCTGTTGCTGATGCAGCACCTGAAGCGCCTGCTGGCGGCGGACGGCACTCTGGTCTTCTCCAACAACAAGCGTCACTTCAAGATGGATCTGGCCGGTCTAGAGGCCACTGGTCTCAAGGCCCAGAACATCACCCAGAAGACGCGACCGAAGGATTTCGAACGTAACCAGCACATCCACAACTGCTGGATCATCACCCATGCGCCGGAGCAAGGCGAGGCGTGATGCTGACCCTGTTTCATACCGACGGTTGCCACCTGTGCGAGCAGGCCTGGGCGCTGGTGGAGGAGGCAGGCCTTGTCGCTACCACCCGCCAGTGCGACATCATGGATGATGAGAAGTGGCTTGCCGCCTATCGGGTGCGCATACCGGTGCTGCGTGACGAAGCAGGCCGCGAGCTCGGTTGGCCCTTCACACTGGCCGAGCTCAAAAGCTGGGCCGCCCGTCAGGGGTGAGAGTGATTTGACGATAAAACGGGGGCAGACCCAGTCTGCTGCCCGTTTTTTTTCATATGAAATAAGGAACACACATGGCTCTTTTAACATTGCACGGCGCATGTCTGTCGTTCAGTGATTTCCCGCTGCTCGACAATGCCGAACTGACCATCGAGCGAGGTGAGCGCCTCTGTCTGGTTGGCCGCAACGGGGCGGGCAAGTCCACCCTGATGAAGGTCATTGCCAGCGAATTGCCGCTGGACGACGGCCGCCTGGTGCTGCAGCAAGATTTGAAAGTGACCCGCCTTGAGCAGGATCCGCCTGCTTCCAGCGAGCTGACGGTATTTGACTATGCCGCCGAAGGGCTGGCGGGGGTGGGGGAACTGCTCAAGCAGTACCACCATATCTCCATGGAACTGGCGCATGATCCGTCAGATGCCAACATTCGCAAGATGAGCGAGTTGCAAGAGCAGCTCGACTATCAGAACGGCTGGCAGTTCGAGACCCGCATCAGTCAGGTGTTGACCCTGCTGGGGCTGGATCCTGACGTGACCCTCGACAGCCTCTCCGGTGGCTGGCTGCGCAAAGTGGCGCTGGCTCGCGCGCTGGCTTGCGATCCCGACTTGCTGCTGCTCGATGAGCCGACCAACCACCTGGATATCGAAGCCATCAACTGGCTGGAAGATTTCCTTAAGGATTTTCGCGGCGCCATCGTCTTTATCTCTCACGATCGGGAGTTCATCCACAAGCTGGCGACCCGGATCATCGATCTCGATCGCGGCGCCATCACCTCCTGGCCGGGTAACTACGACGAGTATCTGCAGGGAAAAGAGGAGTGGCTGCGGGTCGAAGAGCTGAAAAATGCCGAGTTCGACCGCAAACTGGCCCAGGAAGAGGTGTGGGTGCGTCAGGGGATCAAGGCTCGCCGTACCCGTAACGAAGGTCGGGTGCGCGCCCTTGAGGCAATGCGCATGGAGCGCAGCCAGCGCCGCGAGCTGCAGGGCAAGGCCAAGCTGCAACTGGACGAGGTCAATCGCTCCGGCAAGCTGGTGTTCGAGACCGAAGGGCTGGGGTTGGACTTTGGCGATCGCACCCTGTTCAAGGGGCTCGATCTGCAAGTGCTGCGCGGCGACAAGATTGCGCTGGTCGGCCCCAATGGCTGCGGCAAATCGACCCTGATCAAGCTGTTGCTGGGGCAGCTTGAGCCGACCCGTGGCACCGTCAAGGGGGGCACCAATCTGGAGGTGGCCTACTTCGATCAGTACCGCGAACAGCTCGATCCCGAGCAGACGGTGGTGGACAACGTCGGGGAGGGCAAGCAGGAGGTGATGGTGCGCGGTCGCTCCCGCCACATCCTCGGCTACCTGCAGGACTTCCTGTTCGAGCCCAAGCGGGCCCGTACACCGGTCAAGGCTCTCTCCGGTGGCGAGAAAAACCGTCTGCTGCTGGCCAAGCTGTTCCTCAAGCCCAGCAACCTGCTGATCCTCGATGAACCGACCAACGACCTCGACGTCGAGACTCTGGAGCTGCTGGAAGAGCTGCTTTCCGACTACCCCGGCACCCTGCTGCTGGTCAGTCACGATCGTCGCTTCATCGACAACACAGTGACCGGCTGCTGGCTGTTTGAGGGGGATGGCCGCATCAGCGATTACGTGGGTGGTTACGCCGATATGATGGCGACCCGCGAACAGCAGAATGCCCAGCAACAGGCCAGGAGTGCACCGGTCAAGGCGCCCGAGCCGGTCGTTGCCGCCGCGCCAGAAGCGCCGAAGAAAAGCAAGAAGCTCTCCTACAAGCTGCAGCTTGAACTGGAAGGGTTGCCTGCTCGTCTTGAGCAGCTGGAAGCCGAGCTGGATGCGCTGCAAAGCGAGATCAACCAGCCTGGGTTCTTCTCGCTGCCGGCAGATAAAACCCAGCCGAAACTGGATGCGCTCAATGCCGCTGAAGCCGCGCTGGAGCAGGCATTTGCTCGCTGGGAAGAGCTGGAAGGACTCAAAAATCAGGAGTAAGTTCCCTGTAATTAAAACTTAATCCAGTTCAGTGCCTTGTGTCACATAGCCCGGTTAGGGTGGAAGTTTTTGTTTGACCGAGTGCGTTCGCAGGAGTAAAGATGAAAGCGACCGATGCAGAATTGGTCGCTTTTTTTGTTCCACGAAGAGGGTCGTAGATGATGAAGAGACAGAAGCGGGACCGTCTGGAAAGAGCTCGTGCTCGTGGTTATCAGGCTGGCGTGGTCGGCAAACAGAAAGAAGCGTGTCCGTATCAATGCCTGGATGCCCGAGGGCATTGGCTTGGTGGTTGGCGTGACGCCATGGAAGGGCGGGGCTCAGGCCTCTTCATGAAGTAGCCGCTACTTCATCACTCATTACAAAAGGAAAGGGGCCGTTGTGGCCCCTTTGCGTTAATGCTGTTTTACCACCAATCAGAGAGATCAGAATGCGGTGGTATCTTTGAACAGGCCCACTTTCAGGTCGGTGGCGCTGTAGATCGGACGGCCGTCGACTTCGACCACTCCATCAGCAATCCCCATCACCAGCTTGCGATTGATGACGCGCTTGAAGGTGATCTTGTAGGTCACTTTCTTGGCAGTCGGCAGGATCTGGCCGGTGAATTTCACTTCACCTACGCCCAGAGCACGACCCTTGCCCGGGCCGCCTTTCCAGCCAAGGAAGAAGCCAACCAGCTGCCACATGGCGTCCAGACCGAGACAGCCAGGCATCACAGGATCACCCGGGAAGTGGCAATCGAAGAACCAGAGATCCGGAGTAATGTCGAGCTCAGCCAGGATCTCGCCCTTGCCGTGTTCGCCGCCGTTGTCATTGATCTTGACGATGCGGTCCATCATCAACATGTTGGGGGCAGGCAGCTGACTGTTACCCTCACCAAACAGTTCGCCACGGCTGCAAGCCAGCAGCTCTTCACGGGTAAAAGAGTTCTTGCCCTGTTCGCACAGGGAAAGGCGGGCTTCCATGGTGGTATTGTCTACGGTCACGCGGTATTTCCTTCAAATGGGTCAAAGCTGGGCCAATTTAGCTTACAGTTGTTCGCTAAACAACTCCGATCACTTCATCAGCGGCCAAACAGGCGCCCCAGCAGGGATCGCAGCAGTCCGACTTTGGCAGTGGAGCCGTTCAACTCGTCCAACCGCTCCTGAATACGGCCAAACAGGGTATCGGGCATATCAGGCTCACCGGCGACACAGCCAGTCAGCAACTCGATGGCCTCTTCCACATGATCCACCGGGTGGATGTGGAACTGGCCTGCTTCAACCGCTGTAATCACCTCGTCAGAGAGGTTCAGCTGCTGGATGTTGGTGCCCGGCAAAATGATCCCTTGCTTGCCGGTGATGCCGTGGATTTTGCACACCCGGAAGAAGCCTTCAATCTTCTCGTTAACGCCACCAACGGCCTGCACATTGCCAAACTGATCGACCGCACCGGTCACGGCGAAGTGCTGATAGATAGGCTGGCGGGCGAGGGCAGAGAGCAGGGCACACAAGCCGGTCAGTGAGGCACTGTCGCCATCAATTTCGTGGTAAGACTGCTCGAACACCAGATTCGCCGACAGGGGGGAGGGGTTCTCTGCACCAAATTTGTTGGAGAGATAGCCGTGGATAATCATCATCGCCTTGGCGTGGATATGACCGGCCAGCTCCGCTTTGCGCTCGATATCCGCCACATCGCCATCACCAAGGTGTACGGTAGCGGTGAGGCGCACCGGCTCGCCGAAGTCATAAGGGTGACCGGAGACCTGAATGACAGACAGGCCGTTGATCTGCCCAATCTCTTCGCCATCGGTTTGCAGCAGGATCTGGCCGTCGATAACCCCTTGGTCGGACTGCTCAACCAGATAGTTGAGGCGGTAATCCTGCTCCTCCAAGGCGCCACGGATATGCTCGTCGGTGACCACATCGGATCCCAGCTCCCGGGCCAGACTGTCAGCCATCCGCATGATGGCAGAGAGTTGCACTTCGGAGAGCGACAACCACTCCTGATGGTCACAGAGGCGGCTGGCATGACGACAAAGGGCGGCGAGGGCGGCTGGCGTGAAGTCCAGCAGGCTCCAGCGCTGGCGCAGCCAGGCCAGGTACTGCAGAAATTCCTGCAGATCCTCTTCAATATTCACCTCTGACACCAGATCCGCGCGCAGGAAGATGCGTTCGGACATATCCCGATCCAGCATCTGGAACTCGGCCACGTCCAGTCGGTCACCGACCAGGATCAGCTTGAGCTTGATAGGGGTTGCTTCAGGCGCGAAGAAGGGGGTCAGGGTTTTCCCTTCCTGATAGGCGTTCCAGTCCAGCTCGCCTTTTTGCATGGCATTTTTCAGTTTGAACCAGAGATGCGGCTGATCCAGCAGCTCATCCAGTTGCAAAATGAGGTAACCGCCGTTGGCTTCGCGCAGCAAGCCAGGCTCCAAAAGATGCTGGTTGGCATAGACAGAGCCTTGCTCTGTCTGGTAATTGATGGAGCCAAACAGGGTATCCCAGTTGAGATCACGGCCATAAATCACCGGCGCTTCCTGCGCTTCGTGGTGGATCAGCAGGTTGATCAGAATGGGGTGCTGGAACTCCAGACCCAATGCCACGTGAGCCGCCAGATCGGAGAGGAAATCATCGATTTTCGGATCATTGTTCTGCTTGCGCATGATGCGGGTCACGATGCGTTCGGCATCGAGATGGTGGCTCAACAGCTTGAGCAGCTCGCCAACCATTTCGCAAAACTCGACGCCGGTGCCCGGTTGCAGGCGCAGCCAGATAGGCTTGTAGGGGTTGTTCAGATTCTCGGTGTAGCAGAGATCAAACAGGTCACCATCCTTGCCATTGGAGTCGGCAATCAACGTTTGGCAAACGCCTTCGTAATCTGCGCCGGGGAACCCGTTGAGCAGCATGACCGGACAGTCACCATCAAAACTGGCAAGACGTTTGATGCCGGAAATGGCTCTGGGTTGCAGCGCAGCAAAGGGGATAGGTTCAAGCTCGCTGAGCTTGGGGAACTGTTCAATCGCAAAAGCGGGTTTTAATTGTTCTGATGTTAATTCAGCCACTTAAGACATCCGGTCGAAGATAGGATCAATTGTTGCCATTATACACAGTTCAATAAGTGGTGACAGGAAACAAGATATTCCATTTAACATAATATACATTATGCGCAGTGTTGTCTGGCCCGTGGCTGGGGGTCAGGAACATAGCAACCGCAAGGGCTACAGCCGTGCCTGTACCTTTTGTGTACTTCGCTAAAATGTCATACCAAGCGCGTTTTAGCTCGGGATCTTCTTCTCTGGCTGCTGCGAGACTTAGCATTACTTCTTTGACATCAAGGCCGACAGCCTCGGCAATCTTTTTTGCTGTTGCATCAGTGAGTTGCGCTTTGCCTCTGGTGAAGCGTGATATGTGAGATTGCGTGAAACCCAAGTCAGCGGCGACTTCCTGAAACTGGGTGAATTTTTTGGCTCTCATGTAAGCCTCGATCAACGATTTAGAGTCCATTTTTCTTAACTCCTCACTTTATCAATGGCCGTATCATAACCATTTTTGGCCTAAAAAAGCCCGTTGAAACTTACTTGCGAAATTGATCAAATGCCACTTGCCAACCTAATCAAGTGATTGATCTATGACCTACTCTAGCCCACAAAACCAAGATCTGCCTGCGCTCATAGAGCGCAAGGTCTATTGGCAGGCTGAACCGACCGGCGATCTCTCCGCCTGTGTCGCGGGTCAGGTTGAGATGTTTCGGGATCTGCATGAGCTGCGGGTCTATCTGTCCATGACGTACCCCGATACCGTGTTCGAGCTGGTCGAAGTGACCGAGGACACATGGCAAGGTTTCTATGATCAGGGAGTCTTTTTCGATGACTGGTCATAATTCCGTGATGCCGATAAATAGCGTTATCGGCACCAAAACCCTGATCGATTATCTGTCCTTCACCTGGGCGCCGACCGAGTTGCGCCAGATGACCGAGCTTGCCAAACAAGGTGCGCTCTTGAAGGCTATCCCGCGCTTTGACACCAAGGTAAAAGCCCTGCAAGCGGCGTTCTCTGAGCCTGCTGTCGAGGGTTTGCGTTACCTGTGGAAGCGTCCGGTTGGTTTCGCTCCCCTCACCCACTTCGACAAGGTGTCAGAGCGGCTCTGTGATAAGGCGCAGCGGTTGGGCGCAACCCCTGCCCCTACTGCGGCCCGTGTGTACGACAAGGCCACCGAGCGGTTGAGCCTAAAGGGTGTGGTCAAGTCCCCTGCCCCCGTCTTTACCCCTTCCATGACCGAAATGATGGAGCGGGCCTTGCACTCTAACTACCGTTCTCGGGCCGACATGCGCAAAGAGCTGAAAGCTGTCTGCGCATCCCTGCTCAAGTTCTCCCAGTTCGAGGTGGTCGAGGGTGCCAAGTATTGGGAAGCCTACAACGATTTGATCGACTGCTACGGGGTGCAATTTCTCGATGCCCTCTGCTGTTCCGAGATCGAGCTGTGGCTGGAAGAACTGAACACCAAGATCGGGGTGCCTATCCCTGAGCCTCGTTTCACTATGCGCCCTCGCCGCTCCGGTCTGCATGGTTACGCCAACTCGGCCGACCTGCTGTGTGATGGCCTCCCCTGTGGCCTGATTGGTTGGGGTGCTGCCAACCACGGTTGCATGGTGAGTTTTTCCGGCGTGGGTTGTGCCGCCCTCGATATGCAGGCTTTGCACTCTGTTATCTCTCACATTCCATCGGTTCGCATCACTCGGGTGGATTTGGCGCTCGATGACTACAGCGGTGAGGTGATCAGTTATCAAGGGGCCATTGATGGCGCTCAGGCTGGCGAGTTTCACCCAGAGCGGGGCCGTGCTCCGGCGTGGATGAAAATCGAATCCGGTGAGTTCGTTATATCCGAGATTGCCAAGGGCATCGTAAAGCGGTTTGGCATGGCACCGACAAAAGGTTGCTCTTTTTATGTGGGCAGCCGGATCAACGGTAAATGTGCTCGGGTATACGAAAAGGGTAAACAAATGCAATCGGCAGAGAACCCAAATTGGGTACGCGCCGAAGGCGAGTTACACAATAAAGACCGGATAATACCGCTCGATGTGCTGATTAACCCTGACCCTTATTTTGCTGGGATGTATCCGCAATTTGCCAAATGGCTTGATGCTATTAAGCAGTCGGAATCTGTTCCGGTACGTGTGACCACTTTTAAAAACAAGTTCAAGACCAGTCGGGACAATGCAGTTTTCCATATGTCTCGGATGGCGGGCCGCCTTGTTAATTGGTTAGCAAGTGTTGAGGGGCTCGCCCCTGAAACGATTGTTCACCAATTAACAGCGCATCTTAAAGAGGATGATATTCCAGCGCGGTTAAGAATGCCGCTACCACCCGAGTTTATATCGGGTGAGCATTGTTTAGTTTGACCTATAAATCAGGTTCTTCAACGAGGTAAATATTATGTCCCTGCTCACTGGTGTTTTGGTAACTCGTGTTACTCATGGTTATGGTGTGTCCCGTAAATCTGGCGCTCCTGTCCCTTATGATTTCGCGCAAGTGGAATATTTGGCTCCGGCAAATAACGTCAACAAACCCGAGTGCAATATCCACTCATGGGGTTATGAAGTTCGCCAACTGGCCCTTCGTAATGATGCGGCGACTATCAAGGAAATGGCCGACTGCCCCAAGCTGGTCGCCATTGATCTTGTGCTTGAAGCAGATCCCCAGAATCCGACCCGAAATGTGGTTGTTGGCTTCCAGCCTAACAAAAAGCCGGTATAACCGCCGCGCACCGAGGAGGAGGAGCGAGAGCGCGCAGCGAGCGACGACGAGGGCGCGATAATGCTTTGTCTAGATATTACCTCCGAGGGATATGCTCGATTATCCGAGGGGGATGCTTGTAAATATGTGCTCCTGACTGTTCAGGAGCATTCCAGACTCACGGATATATCAAACTGGTTCCAGTTCGATATATCCACTGTGGGGATTGCCTTTGGCTCTGGCCTTGCTGTCTGGGTCTTGGGCGTAAAATTGGGCGCAATTGCCCGTGTAATTGTTGGTGCAAAACGAGGATAAAATAATGAAAAAAGTATCAGGCTTGTTCCGTAATGCTTGCATTGCGGCTGTGTGTGGTCTGTCTGCTAATGCTGCTATGGCCGAAGGTGGTACTGGCCTCTCTGATGCCGCAGCCAAGGCAATGGAAGCCGCGCAAGCTGACGTCACTAACACCTCTCCCAAGGTGTTGCTGGTAGTCGCACTGGTGACCGCTACAGGTATCGTTATTTCCCTGATCCGTAAAGCCTAAACCATGTCCCTGCTTATCGGGACACTCTGGTTTTTGTTCTTTGTCGAGGGATGGCGAACATCCTTCTCTATTTAAGGCGGCTCCGGTCGCCTTTTTTATATTGGGGGCTGTGTGCGCTTAGGTTGGCTTTTACTGTTATTTCCATCGGCGGCATTTGCAATTGCGGGTTGTCCTGTCGGTGTGCAATTGGGTAACGTCACGATGGCAACTCCATTGCCTGTTTGTCTTAAATTTGAAGGCTCTCAGCTTGGTGGCTGTTTGGTTGCTTGTAATGGAGTGTGTGTAGAGTTGCCGCTGGCAAATACCAAGGGGCCAGTAGAGACTACCGGAACGGCTTGCAGTATTACCGAGAATGGTAGTGGCAACGGTGATTCAGATGGCAGTGGCAATACGCCAGATGAAGGTGCTTCCGGCACTAAGCCTATTTCTGGTTGGCTTGACTTTGAACCTGTGATTGGTGATGCCACCGGAACATCTGTTTCGGGGGCCGTTGCCAAACTAAATAAAAACCTTGGTGTTGCTCTGCGTCAGGTTGTTGAAGGTTCTAAACAGGATTCTGGCAATCTTAATTCTATTGCTCATAGTGCCGAGTCATTTTCTCGGGATATGAAAACTGCGCTTTATCATCTTGAACGAACAGCTAACGAAACATTTTATTCAAAAAATACTCTCATGGATATCATGGGGCGTATTAATACATCCAATGATTATTTAGAGAAGATCAGTAAACTTGATTCTTCCTCTGGGGCTGCTTCAGGTGCGACTGGTACAGGTGGCAATTTATCAAAGGAATTCGAGGACAAACTTTTTGGCACTTTGGATTCCATGCGTTATGGCTCTTTGAATAACATAGATTTCAAGATGAGCGATGTTAAAGGCCATTTGGCTGCTATTGAAGGTGCTTTAGGTCGTAATGGCATGGCCGGTAATGTTTACGCCATACGTCAGCTGATGGAGCAAATGTCGTCAGGTTCTTCTGGTGGTGGCTCAACGGGCGGTGGTTCTACTGGCGGCACTACTGGTTCGCCCAATCAAGAACAGCTGTTCAATATGCTTGAGGCTATCAACGACAATATAAGCAGAACTGGCGGCACGACTGCCAATAATTCTGGTGATCTGTTGCAGGCTTTCTATGAGTTGCAGCGTCAGCTGGCATCCGGCGAGGCTGGCGGTGGCTCTGGTGGTGATGGTTCCAGTATTGATTACTCCAAGCTGCCAGGCTCTGGGGACAACCCGCTTTCTGTGAAAGAGGCTAAGTATTCTTCTGCATGTTCTGGTAATGACTGTTTCTTTGATGTGGCAGCCATTCAAAAGAAACTGGATGAAGCAAACAAGGCTATCTCTGACAAATACAAAGATATTGGCGATGAAGTCAGGGATATTTTTGATTTTCAGCTTTCCGGCTCTGCTGGGGTTATCGAGTGCTTCGACTTTTTCACTTATGGCGGAAAAGACTATCGGGTTTGTCCACCTGCAAAAGAATATTGGAACATCATCGCCGCGCTGATGATGTTTATTTTCTACTTCATTGCGTTCGCAATTGTATTTAAGAGGTAACACGTCATGGAATGGCTTGGTGAGTTCTTTAATTCGTTCTTCAACGATATATATCAACTGGCTGTGCAGTTCGGTGCATGGCTGGCAATCAGAATGGCGGTGCAATGGGTAGAGTTTAAATTGTTTATGCTCACCTTCACATGGGACGTTGCCAAGCAAATTTTGGTGAACGTTCACTTTAGTGAAATGATCTCCCAATCCTTTAATGCCCTCCCCGCCGACTTCCGCTCGATGCTGCTCTTTATCCATCTGGATAAGGGGTTAGCCATCCTGACGCAAGCCTTCGTTACCCGCTTCCTGCTGAACATCATGGGGTGGTAAATGTCCATCAAGATCCACCACGGCGCGCCAGGCTCTTACAAATCATCAGGGGCTATCCACACCGATGTGATCCCCGCCATCAAGGCAGGCCGCCACATCATCACCAACGTTCGCGGGTTCACCGCCGAACGCTGCAAAGAGGTACTGGGTAAGGCTGTGCCCGATGAGTTCAAGGTGACTTACATCGACACGGAAGCCCAAGAGGGCCGCGACCACTTGGCCCGCTTCTACCACTGGGCACCGAAGGGGGTGTTCTTTCTGGTCGATGAAGTGCAGCGGATCTTTCCGCCTGCATGGCGTCAGAGCGACTTAGACCGACTCGATTATCCGGGTGGGCCAGAAGTCGCCAAGGCTGACGGGCGACCGGAAACCATAGACGTTGCCTTTGATATGCACCGTCACCACAACTGGGATTTCGTTTTTACTACCCCGAACATCAAGAAGGTTCACGCCGTGATCAGGGCCGCGTCAGAGACGGCGATCAGACACACCAACATGAAGATATTGGGCTTTGGGAAGCGCTATAAAACGGTCTTGCATCTGGCGGACAACAGCGGCGCATCCATGTCCGATGTTCTGCAGGCCAAGCCATTCAACAAGGTGCCCAACTATGTTTTCAAGCTCTACGACTCAACTACAACAGGCCAAGTCACGGATACAATCGCGGGTAGCTCGATTCTGCGAGATCCTAAAATTCTGTTTTTTCTGGGTGTTATTGGATTCTGTCTCTATTTTGGCCTCATCAAGCCGGAATTTATTGATAAGCCTAGTAAGGCCTCTGCGCCCTCTCCTACCGCTGCTGCGACTACTGGGGCGGTGGGTGCTTCGCCCACTGCTGGGGTACGTCCTAGCGGCGCTCCTGTTGCGTCTGATAGCGGGGTTCTTTCTGTAGGGCCGTTTGCAGGGCATAAGCTGATCATCAGTTGCCATGTGTTGGTAAAGGATGAACGGGGATCATATCGGGTCGAGTATTGCTTTGCCCTGCGCAAGGGTGACGATGTGCAACCCGTTTACAGTGACGACTGGCCGGATCAACTGGCCAGCGTGGACGCTATGAGCGCTTGCCATGCTGTGGTGAAGTATCAGGGTAAGCCTGTTGACGTTTATTGTGATCCAGAAGGTGACGCCCTGCGCCGTAAATACAATGCTGCCCTCTTTGCTGGCGGTGATACCAAAAACAAACCAAGTGATGACCGGACATAAATTACATAACTGCGTCACTGCATTTTTTATGTTAAATAAGTTTCCAGCTGGGTTTATCTTGAATGGGTTTGCCAATATGGGCACTATAAAATTTTGAGATTTACTAACTCTGAGGGTTATGGGAATGAATAAGACAGTATATGGTATTGCTGCAGTCGAGGCCGCTGGCTTGGTGAGTTGTGGTACTATGCCGCGAGAGGCTTGGGATGCAGCAGTTAAGGATCTAAGTGCATCATCTCGTGACAAGGGTTGTCCAAGGAATGCATTTATTGGTTTATGTGATATGGGTTATGTTTGCAAATCTAAACCGGTTGTTTTTGACGCTGATGGGCTGGGAAAGAATGCCCGCTATGCAGTAGAGGCCGTTCGTATTTTAAAGAATACAAATTTTAATTATAAAGCAAACAAGCTTTGGCATACCGTTGTACAAAAAACTGATAATCCTGAAAAAAAACATAATGGCCAGATGCATGTTGTGATGGCGCTTATGGATGCTCGGCTGATTGATTTTAGCAGAGTGTGATTGTAAACAGAGAATAGGGGCGGTAGCCCCTACAAGCCGCCCTCTGCTGTCCATTTGACCTCCAAAAGCCTCGCGGCGGAACACGCCCATCTACCCGAGAGACTGGATCACCCCCTTCCCTGCCAAACCGATCTTTAATGCCCCAGTCAGAGCGACCAGTCGTAAGGGTTGAGGAAGGAGCGCAGCGAGGACGAGACCCTGTAGGCTGTAGGGCGCGGGTGGTGACAGCCTTATCCTCCTGTCGTAGACAAGCCGCTCTCAAGGTCTTTCGCCGTCTTTGTCTCTTTGGTTGGGCCCCCCGTGTAGTAATACGGGGGGAATACTACCCCTTCCCTCTACCCCTACCGTCTACCCCCCGCCCCTTCCCGTTCTGCCCTTGACCACTCGATGGTGGGGCCATACGGGCAACCACTCGGCTAAGGCTTACTCGGGCGAGTGTTTAGTGCAGGGGCGTTCTTACTAAAGCGCGGGGGGCGCAGCCTCCAGCTTTTGCGGCGCTACGCGCCGACATATGTTTTTTCTATCAACCCATCTTAATGATAGTTGTTGATTATAATTGACACAGTTGACAGTATAGTTTCTGGTTGTGGTAAAGCCATTGATAACAAGAGGGATTCTTATGGATACAACCTTAAAAATACTATGTCATTTGTTTAGTTTTGACCTTCTCAAGAATGCTAGCCCGATGGTTGTTGCCTTGGCTCATCGTTCAATTCGGTTTGGCTTTGATAGTCTATCTGTAGAGCAGAAATTGATTCTTAAACCCTTTCTATCCGTTAAGTGTTCTGGTTATGAAGATGTGGATGGTGCGCATCAGTGTTCGAAGGTGTTAGAGGGTGAAGATCTTTTGGAGGCTTATGGAGCATCGGGCGGGTCTTGGTTCATTCAATGTCGTCACTGTCACGCAGCAACGAAGTGCATTGCTTATTGCGCTTCGGCGGATGATAAATAAATGGGGGCCGTAGCCCCCAAGCTCACATTACGCCAAGTTTCTTTCTCCAATAGAAAGCAGCCATTTGCCGTTCGGATCGCTCCACCTGGATGATGGCAATCGCCTCTATCCTGCGTCTGTCGAATCTCACACCTGTTGGTGATACAAGGCAATCATTCATCATTCGCCAACCTTCCCAGTCTTTCCAAATTGTGGGCAGTTCTCTCCCTGAAGCCATACGCATTAGCCGTTTATAGACAGGTGGGATCTCTTTGCCTTTATCCCAATATGTGACCTGCCTCACAGAAACAAAACAAAGATTGGCCGTTTCTTCAATTGATAAACCGCACTCAAACCATCGAAAAATGAAGTTTTTGGTCAACTCTCGTTCCATCCAAGTAAATACCTGATAAACCAGCAAAATTGCGTGGATTGGCTTATCGGCGGGTTTCGGATGGGCATTTAACAAAACGTCGCATTATGCGCAATGAAGGGTGCGGGAGGACGGAATGAAGAGAACCGAACAATGGAGCCGCTTTGATGCGGTTGACTGCCTGGCCACCGAGGCCGATATGGTTGCTTATCTGCAGGCAGCTCTTGAAGATGGTGATCCGGCGCTGCTGACTGCGGCGTTTGATGATGTGGAGCGTGCTCGCGCCAAACTGCGTGGCCAACCGCGCTACACACTGGAATAACTGCTGGCACAGTGTGACCCCAATGCCACGTCACTTAGTGAAATGGATTGGGGTCCAGATTACGGAAAGGAAATTTGAGAATATCTTTTCAGTATTCGGCGATACGTTTGTGGGTCAATCCCACAATTTGACTGAACCTGCTTCGTTTGCCGGCTCGTTCTTGGGTTCAGGTCGCAGGCTAACTGCTGCAGATGGATAAATGCCCTGATTCTCTTGACCATTAAAGAACCACTTACAACGCAGTTCATTATCCAAAGCATCTACATAGGTGACTGTCATGTAAGGGCCACCACTGTTCAAATAAACTACATCGCCAATGCTGTATGTCATTTCGAAGTTTCTCCATGAAGAAGTAAATAGGCCAAGTTAAGATGGAGCTGGAAAAAAAATGATTCAAGTGATCAATAGCATGGAGATGCCGATAACCCCATTTATCGGCATCTATGTGAGAGATAACGTTGAGTGGATTTAACCACTACGGCGACACAACTCCTGTATTAATGCGATCCATGACGAAGAACCATCATGGACACCTTGATCTGCCAAACGAAGAAGATCCTCACCTAAAGCAGACAATGCATCGTGCTTGGAGCCATAGTGTTGGCAATAGGAATTGGCGAGTTCAACCAACTGCTCATTTAGCTGTACCCTAACATCTCTTGGAACTATGTCCCCTCCCCTTAGTCGATATTCTGAAACCACAAATGTCCCATTTTGAGACAAGAGTTCACTATTAAATCAATCCGTTGTGCGGAATCCCCCTCACTTATTGAGCGTTATGTTTGATTTTCACCGTTATAACTATCGTCATTACCGTGAATATTCTTGGAAATATCTGTCCCCTACTTGAGAGGTCTCTCTCTGGAAATATTGATACTCCTTCTTGTAAAACAGCCATAAAAATGCCGACTATCGCGATAGATTCCCCTCCCCTTAATCCTCACAGCTTATTGTTGTGGCTGGCATGATTGCGACTTTTTTGGAAGTCGGGTCAATTCATATTCAAGGCACGTTTGGCGATGGCCAATGTGGGTGGCTGGCAGGTCAAGTAGAGGTTGCTGTTAAACTGCTGCAATATGCGTTTGAGCTCGTTCATATCGTCGGGATGGAGGGTTAAGGACCAGAGTGCTCTGGGCTGGCCATGATGGAGGCCATTGGTATAGATAATGGTGCAATCTTCGATACGCAACTCTTTGCAGTGGGCCTCCATCTGCAGGCCCACATCCGGAAACCAGATATGCAGTGTGCCTGAAGAGATAAAGGTGAACTGGGCCATGAGCGACCCTTTGCCAACGATCCTGAAGGTCTTTTCCACCACTGCCACTTGCATATCCGCTCCTTGGCTTCTCGTTAATATTGACATCAATATCACCAATGATGACTGGATATGCAAGTGTGATAACAAGGCGCTGTTCAATCCGAATATGATTGCTTCCGGCATGTTACTTAGCTTTCGGCATCGGGTGGTCTCGGTGTTTCAGCAAGCAATTTTGTTTTTTTGCTTCTCTGTTACGCGATAAATATGTATGCCGCAGATGAGAAGGTGCCTATTCTTAATCATCCATGTGAGCCACAAATATTCCCTGAACCGATTGCCATCCAGAGAAGTACAACATCGCTGCACCAACTTCTATGACATCCCAAACAAGCCATTCTGTGCTCTAAGAGCAGTCAATACAAATCAGGGTAATGTCACGTTGTTCGTTAGCTTTTGCGAACGTTATCTCTCACTTGTTGGTTCAGTCGGTCCAGCGGCTTTTGCTGGGCGCTCTCATGTCGTTCACTGTGGCTGGTGTGCAGGTATTTCGAAGTGGTGTCGATGCTGTCATGTCCTGCATCGGCCTGTACATGGGAAAGCGGCCGCCCATGCAGGTTGATGTCATGGGTGATCCCGGTGTGGCGGATCGCATGGGGAGAGAGTTGCCGCATTTCGGCCGCATCCTGGACAAATCCATCCTGCTCTGCCAATTCTGCGCCTTTACCGATGATCACCATGATCAAATCCCGTAACTGGCGAATGCCGAGGTTGGCGTTGATCTCCCCCTGCTCGCGGCCGTGGGCTGCCGCTTTATGACGAACGAACAGTGGCGTCTGTTCATCCGGTGTCGGCAAGGGAGAGAGACCGAGGAAACGGCGGTAGCGCTCGAGTGCCGCCAGCAGCGCTTGGGATACCGCTACGGTACGCCGTTTGCCCCCTTTGCTTTGCGGAATAAAGTAGCCCCAGACGCCGGTTTTGCGATCCCGCCTGAACTGCCCCATCACAGGGGTAAAGCCCGGCCGGGCTGCAACCTCAGAGATCCGCAGATAGCAGGCGTACATCAGAATGGTGAGAAAACGGCTGCGCTCGTGTTGCTCCGGATGGTCGTTGGCAAGGGTATCGGCAGCCTGCATCACGTATGACCACTGCAACTCGCTGAAGGCCTGCACCTGATCATCGGCCTCCAGCTGTTGCGGCCGTTTGACCCGCTGCAGTAGCAGAGCGGGATTCCTGTCCATGTACTCCTCCTGGATCAGGAACTGGAAGAAGGCCGACAGGATGGCGAGCTTGGTCTTCATCGCCTGCTCGCTCAGGCGATAGGGCAAGGTGCGGCCCAGCTCCCGCTTGCCGAGAAACGGTCGCCATTGCGGATTGGGCAACCGCTCTCCCCACTCCTTGTCGAGGACAAACTGCGCCACGTTGCGATAGGCGATCAACTCGCCAGGGGGGGACTGACAGTAGTCGAGATAGCGGATCATGATGCGGCGAGTGAGATCTTTCGGGCTGATGGCCGCCTCGCGAAAGCACCAGTGCAAAAAAGTGGTCAGTTCGCTGCGATAGGTTTTGTAGTTGTTTTCGCTGTTGCGCTGCTCCAGCAGCCAATCAACCGCCAGTTCGTAAACCAGCCCGGCATCGGGCACATCATTGAGGCTGAGGTTGGCAAGGTACTGATTGACCTGCGGATTGCCAGCTTCCAGATAGATAAGGCTGTCAAACAGCGGCATGGCTGGCGGCAAGGATAATGGTTGTTGAGTCATGGTGTTGCTTGTTGATGCTGAGATGAGTCGATATGAGCCTGTGAGCCGAGTTGCTAGAAAAGGGCTCGTGATACATGAATGCGGCTTCTGTTGGGATTGGTACTACCTCTTGTTGTTGCTGATTAAGGTAACCGGGAGCGATCTGGATAACGTTCTCTCCACTGTTTGCTCAATTATTTCCTCATAGATCAGGCTGATGTCGCGCAGTGGTGCTCGCTATTCAGTTATGCATTGGATATGCACCGTTGTTAAAAAATTCTCGGGGTAAATAGCCGTAAAAATGGTTTTAAATGCAAATAAAGTGAATGCTGCGAGCTGTTTATCCCGAGAAATAAGGTCTGTGCAATCAGGCCACCTGCTTGAGTGGCTTCTCCTTGCGCTTGGCTGCTGGGGCCTCTTCCTCTTTCGTGCCTGCCTGAACCTTGCCGCCGCGCAGCAGGGTTTGCAGCACATCGCGCTGCTCTGCCAGGTAGAATGCCAGACTCTCTTGCTGCTCTGGCGCCAGCTCGATCGGGGCGCCAGCCAACAGGGTCATCAACTCATCGGCCGTATCCAGCAGCTTGTCATAGGCATCGGCCTCTTTTTTGCTGGCAAAGGTCATTTTTTCCACTCCCCCACGAACAACCACATATTTGATCTCGACAGCCATGATGGCCTCCTCTTGGTGATGATGGATAGAGTATATGTATGGATATACAGTATTGCAAATAACCTCACCGGAAAAGAGTTCGCCGGGGTTTAGCGACAAAAGCCGCGCTGGATCAAGCTGTCTCAAAGTGCCATTTGACTTCCACGCCTGACTGGTCGGATCATGGCCTTATGACGATCGTACGACACCTGTTTATCCTGCTGATGGTAGAGGTGCTGCTCCTCGGGAGTATCGCCCACCTGGTCGTGGGACTTCCTTGGTTGCTGACCTTGCTGTTTGTCGTGTTTGCCCTGCTTGGGTTGCGCTGTCTGGTGGTGCTCGGCAGCTGGCTGTTTACCCGCTTCTACCCCTCCCCGGCTATCGGCCTCGGGCGCCGGGTAAAGATGATGGCGCAGGAGATGCTGGCCTACCTCTACACCTTCACCTTGTTGCTACCGTTCGAGCCTTTGTTGATGGCACCCGATCGGCTGCGTCCATGCCAGCGTCCCGTATTGCTGGTGCATGGTTACGGTTGCAGTCGCGGGATCTGGCGCACCCAGCGCGCCAGATTGGAAGCCGCAGGCCATGTGGTTGCCACCATTACCCTGATGCCACCATTTGGTCATATCGATGAGATGGTGCCGCTGCTGGCCACCCGGATTGACGATGTGCTGGCGCAGACCGGGGCTGACAAGCTGGTGCTGGTCGGTCACAGCATGGGGGGGCTGGTCTGCCGCGACTATCTGGCTCTCCATGGGGGTGACAAGGTCGTGCGCCTGATCACCCTGGCTACGCCTCATCAGGGGAGTCAGCTTGCCGCCCTAGGGCTTGGGGCCAATGCCCGCGAGATGGAGCCCGGTTCCGGCTGGTTGCAGCGTTTTGCCTCTGTGCCGCTTTGCGTGCCCGGCATCTCGGTGCGCACCAGTCACGACAATGTGGTGATGCCGCAGGAGCGGCAACGATTGGTGGGAATGGAAGATATCGAGTTGCCCGCCATTGGCCATCTCTCTTTGCTCTACTCCCGTCGCACGACTGATCTGCTGCTTGATCTGCTGTCCCGAGTCTGATTCTCCTTATTCGACCTTCAACTGTTATTCCAAATAAAACAGGGGCCTGATTGCTCAGGCCCCTGTTGATTTCTTTATCGTATCACCCGGTTAGAAGTGTATCCCCTTAATCAGGGTCGAGACGGCAACCTGATCGGCGGTGGCCTTGGATTTGTCGCCATCCTTGGGATCGGCAAAGGTGCGGAAGCTGGTATTCATGATCACCTGCGCAACACGAGGTGCCAGGGCATGCACCACCTGACCAAACACCCCGAGGCGTGTGGCCAGTCGCACATGCTTGTTGATGATGGTATCGCACACCAGATCGGCGGCCTCTTCCGGCGTCATCATAGGTACCTGCTCATAGACCTTGGTCGGCGCGACCATCGGCGTTTTCACCAGCGGCATATTGATGATGGAGAAGCTCACCCCTTTATCGGCAAACTCGGAGGCGGCGGTACGCACCCAGGCATCGAGGGCCGACTTGGAGGCAACATAGGCGGAGAAGCGCGGCGCATTGGTCAACACCCCGATGGAGGAGATGTTGATGATGTGCCCTTTTTTCTTCTCGATCATGGTGGGTAGCACCCCCATGATCACCTTGAGCGCGCCAAAGTAGTTGAGCTGCATGGTGCGCTCCAGATCGTGGAAGCGATCGAAGGAGTCCTCGATGGAGCGGCGGATGGAGCGGCCGGCATTGTTGACCAGAATATCGACGCCGCCGTGATCGGCCACGATGCGAGCGGTGATCTCCTCGGCCTGCGCCAGATTGGAGAGATCCCCCTGATAGATCTCGATGGTCAGCCCCAGCTCGGCAAACTCCGCTTTAGTCTCGGCAATCTTCTGCTCGTCGCGGGCGATGGTAACGACGTTGGCCCCCGCCCCCGCCAGCTTGCGCGCGGTTGCACGGCCGATACCAGAGGTTGCCCCGGTCACCAGCACCACCTTGCCCTCTACCCGACCACGCAGGGAGCGATCAATGAAGAGCTCCGGGTCGAGGTGACGCTCCCAGTAGTCCCACAGCCGCCAGGCGTAGCTGTGCAGCGGCGGCACTTCGATACCGGTCCCTTTCAGTACCCGCTGAGTTTCGCGACTGTCGAAACGGGTGGGATAGCTGATAAGGCGGAACACATCCTTGGGCAGACCCAGATCGGCGATGGCGGCATCGCGGATGCGGCGCACCGGCGCCATGGTCATCAGCATGGCGGTCAGGTGGCGGGGAATGAAATTAAAGAGAGAGGCGTTGATGCGGATCGCAGGCTCTGGCGCATGGGCGGCGCGGGAGAAGGTGCTCAGCATATCGCCAACCCGCATCGGATTGGGGTCGGTCAGGTGGAAGGTTTTGTTCTCCTCTCCCTCCTGATGGGCGATATGCACCATGGCATCGACCACAAAGTTGACCGGCACGATATTGATACGGCCCCCTTCCACCCCGATGGCTGGCATCCAGGGAGGTAGCAGACGACGCAGTTTCTGAATGGTCTTGAAGAAGTAGTAAGGGCCGTCGATCTTGTCCATCTCGCCGGTATTGGAGTCACCGACAACGATCCCCGGTCGATAGACTCGCCACGGAACTGTGCACTCATTGCGCACAATCCCTTCCGCTTCGTGCTTGGTCTGGAAGTAAGGCATGTCGAGGTGTTCGGCCTCATCGAACATATCCTCGCGAAACAGACCGTCGAACAGGCCCGCTGCAGCGATGGAGCTGCAGTGGTGGAACTGCCCCGCCCCCAGCCGCTCGGCAAGTTGAACAGCATGACGGGTCCCTTCGGTGTTGACCTGCTGCTGGATCCCGGCCTTGGCGTTGAGATCATAGATGGCAGCCAGATGGAAGAAGTGGTCGATCTTGCCGATCAACTGCTCCTGCATCTCGACCGATACCCCCAGCAGCGGTTGCGTCATGTCGCCAAAAACCGGGACTGCGCGCGATTCATCCACATTCCAGAATGAGAACAACTCTGACAATTTCTCCTGATGAGAGGCGCGCATCAGAAAATAGACGGTACAGTCGGGATGCTGTTGGAATAACTTTTTGATCAATCGACGCCCGATAAAACCACTACCGCCAGTAATGAAATAGTTCATAAAGAGAATCCTGCTACTGATTAGGGTGTTACTAGGTTGTTAGATATATCACGATTCATATGGGAATCTGCAATTTGATTGTCGGTTCGTGAGCAAACCCTAATTTCGGTGGTGTGCCTGTTCCGTTATTAGGTAGAACCCTCTATTTTTTGTCCCTAGACTGAAGTTGAAAAATCAGTAATGCCACAACCCGATTGCAGTTTCGTTGTCGCCATTACATTTAACTGTCGTTATTCAAGGAGAAGATCATGGCTAAGAAATTGAAAGCGCTGGCAGGGTCAGTGACCGACAACCAACTCACCTCCACCATCAAGGAGTCCACCCAGCAGATCTGGTTGGCGGGTCTGGGTGCCTATGCCAAGGCGCAGGAAGAGGGTGGCAAGATCTTTGAAGCCCTGGTGCAGGAAGGTGAAGCGCTGCAAGCAAAAACCCGTCAGAGCGCAGATGAGAAGATTGCCGCTGTGACCGACAAGACCGCCAATACCTGGGGTCGTCTGGAGCAGGTGTTTGAAGATCGCGTGGCCCGCGCTGTGGCCAGCCTCGGCATTCCGACCCGCAAGGATATCGACAAGCTCTCCAAGCGCATGGCCGAGCTGACCGATGTGGTCCAGCAACTGCTGGATGCGCAGGAAGAGGAGGCCCCTGCCGCTGAAGCCAAACCGGCTGCCGCCAAAAAGCCCGCTGCCCGCAAGCCTCCGGTAAAGAAGGCACCGGTAGCCAAGGCCAAAGAGGCCGTAGTTGAGCAGGCCGCCGATCTCCTCTCCGCAGCGGAAGATGCGGTGAAAGAGGTGAAGGCCAAAGCAGAGAGCGTCCTGCCCTGATCCCTCGCGGTGACGGAAGGTGATTGATACCGGCCCATGCCCTGCGCTGGGCCGGTCTTGTCATGGTGAATGTCATGGATAGAGAGGCGACGCTATGAGTACCATCGCAATTGCCCTTGCTGGCGGCGGGCCGCTCGGCGGCATCTACGAGATCGGTGCCTGCGCAGCCCTCTCTGACAGCATCAACGGCCTGCGCCTTGACCATGCCGATATCTATGTTGGTGTCAGTTCGGGGGCCGTGGTGGCATCGGCGCTGGCCAACGGCATCTCGCCGGCTAAGCTGGTGCGGATCCTGCTCAGCGATGACTCGGGGGAGATGTTTGACCCGGCTACCTTGCTGCGCCCCGCCTTTCGTGAATATGCCGACCGTCTGGCCTCGATCCCGCCGCTGGCGTGGCAGAGCCTGACCTACTATCTGGCGGCGCCCTGGAAACGCAGCCTGTTTGAATCGCTGCAGGGGCTCTCCAAGGCCATTCCGACCGGACTGTTCGACAACCGCGGGGTAGATCGCACCCTGACCCAGTTTTTCTCTCGTCCCGGCCGCAGCAACGATTTTCGCCAGCTGCGCAGCCGACTGTTTGTGGTCGCAACCGAACTCGACACCGGTCATCCGGTTGCCTTTGGTAGCCCGGGGCTCGATGACGTGCCTATCTCGGCGGCGGTACAGGCGTCGGCCGCTCTGCCCGGCCTCTTTCCCCCTTCATTGATTAACGGTCGTTACTATGTGGACGGGGCGCTGATCAAGACTCTGCACGCTTCGGTAGCGCTGGAAGAGGGGGCGGATCTGGTGTTCTGCATCAATCCGCTGGTGCCCTATGATGCGGACATGGCCGCCGGCGCGCCGACCAATCTGGTGGACAGCGGTCTGCCGGTGGTATTGGCCCAGACCTTTCGCGCCATCATCCACTCCCGTATGCATGTGGGGATGGATCGCTACAAACACCAATATCCCGACGCTGACGCCCTGCTGTTTGAGCCCTCTTCAGCCGATGGCGAGATGTTCTTCACCAATGTGTTCAGTTACCGGGATCGCCGCCGCCTCTGCGAGCACGCTTACCAGCATACCCGCCGCGATCTCTGGCTGCGTCGTGACGAGCTGGCGCCGGTGCTGGCCAAGCATGGCCTCGAGCTCAATCTGGCCGCGCTGGCCGATGAAGATCGCACCCTGCTGGCCCCCGGCATTGGCTCGGTCGCCGCCCTCGACAAGTCGCTGGAGCAGTTGCAGCACTGGCTTGCCAAACGCTATCGCCACGGCGTGCGCCGTTCATCATCAAAGGAGTAGCATGGATCGCAAACCCAAACGTCGTACCCGGGAGCGGATCCTGACCACTGCCCTCGCCTGCTTCAATCGACAAGGGGAACCCAGCGTCACCACCTCGGCCATTGCGGCCGAGATGGAGATCAGCCAGGGCAATCTCTACTACCACTTCCACAATAAGGAGGAGATCGTCAACGCCCTGTTCTGCGAATTTGAACAGCAGATGGATCGCCTGCTGGAGGCGGTCAGCACCCCGTCCGATGAGCCAGAAGATATCTGGCTCTTTCTCCACCTGATGTTTGAAGCCATATGGCAGTACCGTTTCCTCTACTACGATATCGCGACCCTGATGAGTGGTTATCATCAGGTGGAACAGCGCTTTTCCGCCCTGCTGCGCCGCAAGGAGCAGACCGCCATCGCCATTTGCAACCATCTGCAAACGGTCGGGCTGATGAAGGGCACGGCGCAACAGATGCGCACGCTGGCGGCCAATGTGGCGCTGGTGGGCACATTCTGGATCTCTTACCAGCGGGCACTGCACCCCAAGGCGGACGCCGATATCGCCCTCGGCGTCTTTCAGGTAATGCAACTGGTCGCCCCCTATTTGCGGGCCGATGCCCGCGCTCATCTGGGCGCCCTCGCCCACCACTACACCGACAAGGTTTGATTCACATGCTACAGGGAGAACAAGCATGACCACTTCACAACTCGAATTTGTCCCCTTCCCCTACGCGGATGCGGCCTATGACTATGCTGGCCAGAAGCTGGCGGACAACTGGGATCGTCTCCATCAGGGGGATGTCGAACCCTGGCCCGAGGATGAACAGGTACAGGATGCCTGGCGGGCCTATCATGCCGGGGATTTTGCCCGGGCCGTCGCCCTTGGCGAAGCGGCCGGTGAGGCGGGCCTCAATGTGGCAAACAAGGCACTGGTGATCCACGCCAGCTATCTGCTGGAAGACAAGTATGCCAAGCGCGCCGCCTTCGAGCGGGCGGCCAGCCATGCCGAGAAGCTGCAAAAGCGCCAACCCAAGAACGCCAACGCCTGGTATTTCCACGCGCTGGCCCTCGGGCGCTACAGCCAGGTGATCTCCATCTCCAAGGCCCTCTCGCAAGGAATTGGCGACAAGATCAAGGCAAGCCTTGAGAAGGCGCTGGAGCTGGCGCCAGATCACGCCGAGGCCCATATTGCCTTTGGCGCCTGGCATGCGGAGATCGTCGACAAGTTGGGGGCCATGATCGGCGGCCTCACCTATGGCGCCAAGAAGGAGGAGTCCGAGCGTCACTTCAAGGAGGCGCTGGCGCTGATCCCCGAATCGGCTATCGCCCGCATGGAGTACGCCAACGCTCAGGTGATGCTGCACGGCAAGAGCCGCCTGAAAGCGGCCGAAGCCCTCTATGCCGAAGCGGCCGAATGCGAACCGATGGATGCGATGGAACGTCTCGATGTGGAGGCGGCGCGGGAAGAGTTGGAGGATTAACCGCCACTCTTGCCACGGATAGACAACAAAACAAGAGGCCAACCCGTGGGTTGGCCTCTTTTATTATGGGTACAGACCGGTTGGCTACGCCGTCACCGGTCGCTCAAGTACACACTCAACCGAGCAGCGCATCCAGTCCGTTGGGGTCAAACAGTAGCTCCGGCTCCATCAGAACCAGCAACAGCAGTTGCTCGAACTCCACCGCAAACCGCTCGACCACCCGATCCGGATCCGGTACCAGCTTCTTGTCGGTGATTAGGCCCAGTTGCACCTTGTGATCGTAAGAGAGGATGGAGACGCCGACGCCGATATCCCCCGATTGCGGCACCCAGAACAGCGGCTGACGCAATTTTGCTCCAGCCAGATAGAGGGTCTGCTGCGGGCCGGGTACATTGGTGATCACCGCGCTGGCCTTGGCCGTGAGCAGCTCGACGGCCTGCTGTTGCACCGCATTGGGGGCCATGCCAAGGGCATGTAACAAGTTGAGCACCACCACGGGTTGCAGCGAGGTGCGCAGCGCCTGCATCCGGTCACGCACGGTATAGAGCCGCTGCAACGGGTGTTCAACATCCAGTGGCAAGTCCAGGGCCACCAGCCCGAAGCGGTTGCCAAGTGCCCCCTCATCGTCCGGTGCACGCATATTGACTGGCACCAGGGCGCGGATCTTGACCTTGTTGGCATTATCCCCCTTCTCCTGCAGGTAGTGGCGAAACGCCCCTGCGGTGGCGGCGATCAGCAGATCGTTGACCGAGCAGCCCAGTACCTTGCCCACAGCCTTGATATCCGGCAGATCAATTTGTTCCGACCAGGCCACTCGCTTGGTGCTGGTGGTCTTGCCCCGCAGGCGGCAGGGGGAGTCATCACCTAGGGTGGCGATATTGCACAGCTCGCTCGCCAGATCGCGCCCGGTCTTGAGGTAATCCACCGCCTTGGTGGGATGGGTGACCACTTCGACATATTTGGACCAGAGGCTACCGGTCAGCTTGAGACCGGCTCGCACCAGACGGCTGCCCTGGTGGCAATCCTCATCATCCTCGTCATCGCTGTCATCCAGTGGCTCCGGTGACGGTGGTCGCGGCGCCCCTTCCGGGGTGTTATCCATCATGGTCAGCATGGCTCGCACCAGCGAGAAGCCATCGCCCATAGCGTGGTGAATGCGCACCACCAGCGCTTGCCCACCCAGCGACGTGTCGGTCAGGTGCATATCCCACAGGGGGCGCTGGTGGTTGAGCGGCGTCGAGGCGAGATCGGCCACCAGCTTCTCCAGCTCCAGCTTGCCTGCTTCACCCGGCAGGATCACTCGCTTGAGGTGCTGATCGAGATCGAAATCGGGATCATGGCGCCAGTAGTAGGAGCCCCCCTCCAGCACGGCCCGCTGGTGAAAGCGGGGTTGCACCGAAATGGTGTGGCGCAATCCGGCCCGCAGACGCGCTTCATCAAGCTCTCCTTCAAACATCAGGACACCGATGATCTGCATCAGGTTGTTGGGTCTGTCCATGCGTAACCAGGCGGTATCGACGCAGGAGATAAATTCACTCAGTGGCATGGTTGTTTCCCTACAAAATGAATTTACCGAGGCGGCAAATTGCTCCTTCCCTCATATCCGGATGAAGGCTTGATGCAATCAGAATGACTTTAATGAGTGCCGACTCGAAATATGAAATAAAGATGAAAGATTACTTAAAAAATAGAATCGAGACCTCGCTGGATAATAAATCTGACAAACCATATGGCTTGCCAACTTATTTCAAACAGCCATCGTTTACAGCTGGTTTATTTAAAACCAGTGCAACGAAGAGTTTCAAACACGTTTGGGGCAAGGTAAGCGATTGTCGACATAATCGAGGATCTCTTGCTCCAGCACGCTGCGTACTGGCAACAGCATCAAACCAAGATGCACTTCCAGTTCCAGGGTATCTTCGTCCAGGGTGAGAGTGCCATGTACCCCTGAGCCGCGAAAACGAAGCTCGGTCTCCTCTTCATCCGCCCATTCGCAATCGAGTTGATAGCTCTCGCTCATGTCCGCAGCGATGGCTTCGGCCGCGATCCGGGCGGCGGCCAGTCCCAGCGGATGCTGACGGCTGATCTGAATGATAGAGAGTGCGCTGCTGCCAGCGAGCGAGTTGAAGAACATGGTCGTTACTCTGGGTCATAAGTTAGTTATTGATATTAAACACATGTTCACAACAAATGAAAGGATGGTTCACATAAATGGGACTCACTTAACAGAGTCGAGAGGGATGCAGGCCATCAGCGGGACATGGCATTTATTCCCTCCCCCGTGCGCGCTACACTTGTCACGGAACGGTCAGCAAAAGCTGCTTGTTTTTCATTCACTTGTATCTTCGTATCACCCAATCCCCATCAATGGGCCCAAGGCCAGAGAGCTGTAGATGACGCATCAAGAACATGCCCACGACGACGATAGCACCCTGGGTCGGCTCTACCGCCAGCTCAAGCGGGTTGCAGCCTTGCGCGAGCAGATGCGTGCCCACCCGGAAGATCAGCAGGATCGGGATCGGCTACGCCAGTGGCAGGCCGACCGGTTGGGGCGAACCCATCGTGATCTGCTGGAGAGTGACCGCTACGGCCCTGCCGCCGAGTTTTTCCTGACCGATCTCTATGGCCCGGGGGATTGTGCCCGCCGCGATGCGGACGTGATGCGGGTGATGCCAACCGCCGAGCGGCTGTTGCCGGAGTCCGGCCTCAAGGTGCTGGCGCAAGCGATCGAGCTTGATGCCCTCTCCGAGGAGCTGGACTACCTGATGGTGGTGGCGCTGCGGCGCATTGATGGCATTGATCCCATCACGCCGGACCACTACACCATCGCCTATCGTGCCGTGGGTGAACAGGCGCGCCGTGAACATCAGATTGCATTGGTGAGCGAGCTTGGGATGACGCTGGACAGATTGGCGAGAAAGCCACTGCTGGGGGCAACCCTCAAGCTGGTGTCAGGGCCCGCCCATCTGGCTGGGCTTGGCGAGCTCTTCTCCTTTGTCGAGCGTGGTTATCAGGTGTGTCATCAGATGGGGCGTGCCAACGAGTTTCTCGAAACCATCGCCAGTCGCGAAACGGCCATCATGACGGCGCTTTTTAACGACGACAGCAGTGCGCTGGGGTGATGCTTATCGAGGGATAAGCCGCCAGAATAACAAAGCGGGCCGATGAGCCCGCTTTTCGTTTATCACTGTTTGCCGATATGTAGCCCAATACAAGACCGGTCAGATCACCAGCAGATCCATAAAGGCGTGTACCGGGGTGGCGGCAAGGCGCGGCCCATCCTGACAGAGGGCCAGAATATCGTTGACCCGTTTGGCCGGGAAGCGAGTCGCCAGATTGTGCTGGAATTTTTCCACCAGCAGCGGGATCCCCTCCTCCCGACGGCGACGATGGCCGACCGGGTACTCCACCTCCACCTTGGCGGTATGAGTGCCGTCCTTGAAGAAGATCTGGATGGCGTTGGCAATGGAGCGCTTGTCCGCCTCCAGATATTCGCGGCTGTAGCGTTTGTCCTCCTGTACCACCATCTTGCCGCGTAGCGCGTCGATGCGGGGATCGGCGGCAACATCGTCCTCGTAATCCTCGGCGATCAGGCGACCGAAGATGAGCGGCACCGCCACCATGTACTGCAGGCAGTGATCCCGATCGGCCGGGTTATTGAGGGCGCCGACCTTGCTGATGATGCGAATGGCCGACTCATGGGTGGTGAGTTCGATACGGTCGATCTCGTCGAGCCGCCCCTTCACCTGAGCGTGCAGCTTCATGGCGCACTCCACAGCAGTCTGGGCGTGGAACTCGGCGGGATAGGAGATCTTGAACAGCACGTTCTCCATCACATAGCTACCGTACCCCTGATGCAGGGCGAACTGGTTGCCTTTGAACAGCACGTCGTAGAAACCCCACTTGGGGGCGCTCAGCACGCCGGGATAGCCCATCTCGCCGCTCATGGTGATAAGGGCGAGGCGCACTGCGCGAGAGGTGGCATCCCCCGCTGCCCAGCTCTTGCGCGACCCCGCATTGGGGGCATGGCGGTAGGTACGCAGGCTCTGGCCATCGACCCAGGCCTGGGAGACCGCATCGATCACCTGATCGCGGGTGCCACCCAGCATATGAGTCACCACGGCGGTGCTGGCGACCTTGACCAGCACCACGTGATCGAGACCAACCCGGTTGAAGGAGTTCTCCAGCGCCAGCACCCCCTGAATTTCGTGGGCTTTGACCATGGCCACCAGCACATCAGCCATGGTGAG
The DNA here is from genome assembly GCF_963862045.1 of Aeromonas sp. 159. Taxonomy (NCBI): domain Bacteria; kingdom Pseudomonadati; phylum Pseudomonadota; class Gammaproteobacteria; order Aeromonadales; family Aeromonadaceae; genus Aeromonas; species Aeromonas sp. 159. The sequence goes on from NZ_CAWLMI010000066.1 coordinate 70,267, forward strand.
CGGTGCCTTGCCCTCTGCCACGCGAGTACGGGAGAGCCAATCGGCAGTGGCGAGAATGCCCCCCAGATTATCGGAGGGGTGACCCCACTCGGCGGCCAGCCAGGTGTCGTTGTAATCGAGCCAGCGGATGATGGCACCGATGTCCCAGGCTGCCTTGACGGGGTCGAGGCAGAGCTGGGTACCGGGCACCCGGGCACCGTGGGGTACCAGAGTCCCGGGGACGATGGGGCCAAGGTGTTTGGTGCACTCGGGGAAGCGCAGGGCCAGCAAGCCACAGCCAAGGGTGTCCATCAGGCAGTAGCGGGCGGTGTCGAGAGCCGCCTCGCAGGTTACGGGGTGGTTGCAGACATAATCGGCAATATCGACCAGCACCTGATCAGGGTCTGGTCTGTGGTTGACGTCGACGTTGGCGGACATCGTGACTTCCTTATCGTTGTTGTAGAGAGACAAAGTGACGGGGGGCCGGGCCGACATAATCGGCGCTCGGGCGGATGATCCGGTTGTGCTCGCGCTGCTCCATCACGTGGGCGCACCAGCCGGTGACCCGCGAGCAGACGAAGATGGGGGTGAACAGCTTGGTCGGGATCCCCATGTAGTGATAGGCGCTGGCGTGGAAGAAGTCGGCGTTGGGAAAGAGCTCTTTCTCCTCCCACATCACCTTCTCCGCCTCGCAGGAGACGCGATAGAGGCGATCATCCCCCACCGCCTCGGCGAGCTTGGCCGACCACTCCTTGATGATGACGTTGCGCGGATCCGAGGTGCGATAGATGGCGTGGCCAAAGCCCATGATCTTCTCCTTGGCCGCCAGCTTGGCCAGCAGTTCGCGCCTTGCCTGCGTTTCATCCTGCCAGTGTTCGATCATCGCCATGGCTGCCTCGTTGGCGCCGCCGTGGAGCGGGCCGCGCAAGGTGCCGATGGCGGCAGTGATACAGGAGAACATGTCGGAAAGGGTTGAGGCGCAAACCCGCGCCGCAAAGGTAGAGGCGTTGAACTCATGCTCGGCGTAGAGGATGAGGGAGACATGCATCACCCGCCGCTCCAGCTCGCTCGGCGCTTTCTGGTGCAGCAGCGCGAGGAAATGGCCACCGATACACTCTTCATCGGTATCGAGGGCGATGCGAACTCCCTCGTGACTGAACTTGTACCAGTAGATCAGAATGCCCGGAAAGGCGGCCAGCAGCCGATCCGCCACTTCATGCTCATGCTCGAAACCATCTTCCGGCTCCAGATCGCCGAGCATGGAGCAGCCGGTGCGCAGCACATCCATGGGGTGAGCATCGGCGGGAATGCGCTCCAGCACTTCCAACAGCGGCTGGGGCAAAGTGCGCAGGCGACACAGTTCGCGCTTGTAGGCGTCAAGCTGCTGCTCATCGGGCAACTCCCCCTTGAGCAGCAAATAGGCGACCTCCTCGAACTGGGCGCTGTCGGCCAGCTCCTTGATGTCATAGCCGCGATAGGTAAGACCGGTACCACTCTTGCCTACTGTGCAGATACTGGTCTCCCCCGCACTCTGCCCGCGCAGACCTGCCCCACCCAACGGTTTTTGCTGTCCCATAAGCTGCCTCCTATTCCTTGGCTGTAAACAGACGATCCAGTGTCTGCTCGTAGTGGTGATATCCGAGGAAGTCGTAGAGCGACTCCCGGGTCTGCATGGTCTCCACGACAGCCCTTTGATGGCCATCCTGGCGAATATGTTGATAGACGTTGAGAGCGGCCTGATTGGCGGCTCGGTTGGCACTCAAGGGGTAGAGCACCATGTCGACCCCGTGGGCGGCCAGTTGCTCTTTGTCAAACAGTTCGGTTTTGCCGAACTCGGTCATGTTGGCGAGGATCGGCACTTTGGCCGCCTGCTTGAACTGGTCGTACTGAGCCAGCTCGGTCACCGCCTCGGCGAAGATCATGTCGGCCCCGGCGGCTACATAGGCAGCGGTGCGTTCAAGAGCCGACTCCATCCCCTCCACCGCCAGTGCATCGGTGCGGGCCATGATGACGAACTCGCTATTCTCGCGGGCATCCACTGCGGCCTTGATGCGATCACACATCTCTTCAAGCGTGACCACCGCCTTGTTGGGGCGATGACCACAACGCTTCTGGGCCACCTGATCTTCCATATGGACGGCGGCAACTCCGGCTCGCTCGAACGCGCGAATGGTGCGGGCGATATTGAATGCCCCGCCCCAGCCGGTATCGATATCGACCAGTAGCGGCACACGGGTCGCCGCTGTGATCCGTTCGGCATCGATCAGCACGTCGTTGAGGGAGGTCATGCCGAGATCCGGCAAGCCGTAGGACGCATTGGCCACTCCGGCGCCGGAGAGATAGAGGGCTTGAAAACCGCTGCGCTCGGCCATCAGCGCCATATAGGCATTGATGGTGCCGACGATCTGCAGGGGATGTTCATTGGCAAGGGCGGTGCGAAAGCGCAGGCCTGCCGAGGGGGACAAACTGGACATCATGACTCCTTTCACCTGTCTAGTCTGGCTATCTAATATCACGTTTACGTTAACGTCAATTATACTTTCGTAACATTCCGGCTGCAGGCAAGACAGGAAACCGGTTTTAGGGTAAATTTCACCAATTCCTTCAACAGGTTGAATTGTATGATGGAGCCCGGTTCCGTGATTGTCTGTCCGGCGTGCGACTTGCTGATCCAGCGCAAAGCACTGCCGCTGCGTTGCCATGCCCACTGCCCGCGTTGTCACCAACATCTCTATGGCCGTTATGCCTTTCGTCCCTCCCAGTTGATGGCTCTGACCATCACCGGTTTTCTGCTGCTGCCCTCCGCATTTTTTGAGCCGTTGATCTATCTGCGGCTGGCGGGGGTCAACACCGACGCCGATCTGCTGCGCGGTATCCTGGTGCTGTTTGGCGAAGGTGAATGGTGGGTAGCCAGCCTGGTGCTCTGGTGCGCCGTGTTGGCGCCGGTGGGGTTATTGGCGGGGATCTTTGCGCTGGCTTCGGGTCTGGCCAAACGTTGGCACATTCTTCCCGTCACCTTGAAGCTGGTCGAGGTGTTTCGCCACTGGGCCATGCTGGAGGTCTATATCGTCAGCCTGCTTGTTGCCCTGTTCAAACTGATTGACATTGCCGATGTACGCCTCGGTGGCGGCTTGCTCAGCCTCGGTATTCTGATGCTGCTCAACATGACCCTGCTGATCCTGTTTGATCCCGCCCCCTACTGGGCGCGGATCCCGTTAAAGGAGCCGGAACATGACCAGCGCCCGTGAGATGGGGCTCTGCCGCTGCCATACTTGCGGTCTTCTGGTGCGTTATCAAGCCGAGGCAGTCTGCCCCCGCTGCAGCAGCAAGTTGCAGGTGCGCATCCCCCGCTCCCTCGCCTGGTCGTGGGGCTTGCTGGCACTTGCCACCTTTATGTTGTTGCCTGCCAATCTGTTGCCCATTACCCATTTCTACAACAAGGGGTTGCTGCAGTCAGATACCATCTTCAGCGGTATCATGATGCTCTATCGCAGCAAAATGAGCGGGATTGCCACCATAGTCCTCACCGCCAGCATACTGGTGCCAGTGGGAAAAATATTGGGGCTGGGCTGGATCTGCTGGCAGTTGCAGCGGGCCAAACCGGTGCGGCGCAAGCGCCAGCTGGTGATGTATCGGGTGATCGATTTTATCGGTCGCTGGTCAATGCTGGACTTGTTCGTGATTTCGCTGATGGTGGCGCTGGTCGATCGGGGTGTGCTGCTGAGTGTCCGCGCAGGCCCGGGGGCCACCGCCTTTGCCGGTGTGGTGGTGCTGACCATGATGTCGGCCCGCATGCTCGATACCCGTTTACTGTGGGACAAGGCGGCCCGTTGATGATTTCTCTGTTTTTGTCTGATGTGCTGTTTAATCCAGCCAATAAGGAGTCACTATGATCGGGGCTGAACCCGTCATCGAAAAGCGCCGCTGGTTATCGCCGGTCTGGCTGTTACCCCTGATAGCCCTGCTGCTGGCAGGTGGCTTTCTCTATCAGCAGGTATTGAGCCGTGGCCAGCTTATCCAGATCAACTTCGCCCAGGGCAACGGCATCTTGCCGGGTAAAACCCAGGTTCGTTATCAGGGGGTGGCCATCGGCGTGGTGCAAGAGCTGGAGCTGGCTGAAGATGGCCGCAAGATTGCGGTGATGGCCAAGATTGACAGCCGTGCCAGACCGCTGATCCGCAAGGGATCCGACTTCTGGCTGGTGAGCCCCAAGGCGTCGCTCACCGAGATCTCTGGCCTCGATACCCTGGTCTCCGGCAACTACATCAACCTGCAACCGGGGCGTGAAAGCAATCCGCTGGAGGAGACCTTCGATGCCCTGGAGGGCCCTCCTCCCGGCTATCAGGCTCAGGGGCGGATGCTGCACCTGACTGCTGATTCGCTGGGCTCGGTGGGGATTGGCGCCAAGCTCTATTTCCGCGGTATCGAGGTTGGCAGCGTCATCAATACGCGCCTGGGTCAGGACAACCAGAACGTCATTCTGGATTTGGTGATCGAGCCGCGTTTCGAGCATCTGGTCAAAGCTGATACCCGCTTCTGGAATATCAGCGGTATCAAGGGCTCCTTCAGTCTGGCCGGGGTGAGCGTGGAGGCTGGCAGCCTCACCTCCATCCTGAGCGGCGGCATTGCCTTTGACTCGCCCAAAGATTCACCGGAACCGGAGAAGGGACAGACTTTCGTCCTCTATAAAGGGCTGGCGGAAGCAGCGCGCGGCGAGCGTATCGACATTGCGGCTGGCGATCTCCCGGTCAAGGAGGGGATGCCCATCCTCTATGAGGGGATCGAGATCGGTCGTATCGACCCCATTCGCCTGACCGACAAAGGCCGCGTAGTCACGGCATTGATCAATCCTGAACAGGCCTATCGCATTACCGACAAGAGCCAGCTGGTGTGGGAGAGTGTCTCCCTCTCCGCGACCGGTGTGCAGCATGCAGATCGCCTGCTCTCCGGTCCGGCCATTCGCCTCGACTATGTGGCGGGCAAACCGGTACAGAAGATGACCCTTACCGATCGCGCGCCCCAGAGCGGCACCAAGGTGACGCTGCAGGCTGACGATCTGGCGGGGCTCAATCAGGATGCACCTGTCTGGTACAAGGGATTGCAGGTGGGCCGTATCAGCCAGCTCACCCTGGATGCGCGCGGCAATGCCAGCGTCGAGCTGGTGATGGCGCCGAACTATGGTCATCTGCTCAACCGTGCCCGCTTCTATCGCGCCGCCCCGTTGCAGATCGATGCCGATCTGAGTGGCATCAAAGTAGAAACCAGTCCGGCCAGTGCCTGGTTGGGAGGCGGGATCAAGCTGATACAAGCCAGTAGTGGCGAGCGGATTAACCGTCTCTACCCGAGTCAGGAGCTGGCACTGCTCGGTACCCGTGATGCCAAGCCGCAGCGCTGGTTGCTCAAGGCAGATCAGGCCGATGGCATTGGCATTGGCTCGCCTGTGCTCTATCTGGGGTTGGAAGCGGGCAAGGTCAAACAGCTGCGCGCCGCCAAAGAGGGGGTCGAGATCGAACTCGAGATTGATGGGGTCTATGCTCCCCTCCTCGCCCAGCAACCCCAGTTTTGGAAAAAACCAGCCATCGACACCAAGGTGCGGGTCGATGGGGTGCAGGTCAAGGTGGGCAACCTCGGTACCCTGCTGCGCGGCGCTATCGAGTTCGACCGGTTGGCCAATGGCCGCAGCAGCCATCAACTGTTCGATTCCAGGGAGCAAGCCAAGGCCAAGGTGCGCCAGCTGTCACTGGTGGCAGAGAGTAACCCGGGGCTCGGGATTGGCAGCCCGATCCGCTATCGTGGGGTCGATATCGGCAAAATTGAAGAGATCGAGCTGGAGCCGTCCCTGGGTCAGGTGATCTTCAAGGCAGAGCTCGATGGCCACTATGCCGAGCGTTTCCTGCAGTCCGGCGCCCGCTTTACTCTGGTGCAGGCCAAGCTGGGGCTGGGCGGTGTCGCTCACCTCGATACCCTGATCAAGGGGGCGTTTGTAGAAGCACAACCCGGTAAAGGCGCTGGCAAAGATCGCTTCCCCTTGAGTCAGGTCGGCCCGGTGGGTCTGGCCCTGACCCTCAAGAGCCCCTCCGTCAATGGCCTGAGCGTTGGCAGCCCGCTGCTGTTTCGCAAGATGGTGGTGGGCAGCGTTACCAAGGTAGCGCTGGCCCACGATGGCAGCGAGGTGGTGATCGACGTCAACGTGGATCAGGAATATACCCATCTGGTGCGGGCAAACTCCCGTTTCTGGAATGTCTCCGGGGTCAAGGCGGATATCGGGCTGACCGGTGGCACCATCGAAGTGGAGACGGTGCAGAGCCTGCTGGCCGGCGGCATTGCTTTTAATACGCCGGAGAAGGAGATGGGGCCGACCGTCAAAGCGGGCCACAGCTATCCGCTCTATGGCAAGGCCGAGAAAGAGTGGCTGGAGTGGAGTCCGCGTATCCAGCCCTGATCTCTTCCCTTTGTATCTCATCCAAGCCCGGCATAGTGCCGGGCTTTTTTATATTCCGGTACCTGTTGATAGGGTTCAGATTCAGAATATTCTTAGCCTTGTGGTAGGATATCGCCCCTCTTTTTCGGTCAACGAGACGGCACAGTGCACGACAACACCTTCCTTCCCGATTACTTTTTACGCCACATTGCGGCCATCATGCCGGCCCATCTCTCGATGGATGAGTTTGTGGCCAGTTGTCGACGTCCGCTGCGCCGCAGCATTCGGGTCAATACCTTGAAGATCGCCGTCTCGGATTTCGTCGCCCTGATGGAGCCACTGGGTTGGCAGCTCGACCCTGTGCCCTGGTGTGATACCGGCTTCTGGCTGACCCGCAGCGATGAAACCGTCCCCCTTGGCAACACCGCCGAGCACTTGAGCGGGCTCTTCTACATTCAGGAAGCGAGCTCCATGCTGCCGGTGACGGCACTCTTTGCCAGCGACAAGATCAAAGCGGATGGCATGTTGCTGGATGCGGCGGCGGCCCCCGGCTCCAAGACCACCCAGATAGCCGCTCTGATGAACAATCAGGGGATGCTGGTTGCCAACGAGTTTTCCAGCAGCCGGTTGAAAGTGCTCAGCGCCAATATCCAGCGCTGCGGAGTGACCAATGTAGGTATGACCCATTTTGATGCCAAGGTATTTGGCCAGTGGTTGCCGGAGACATTCGATGCCATCCTGCTCGATGCCCCCTGCTCCGGTGAAGGTACGGTGCGCAAGGATGAAGATGCACTGCGCAACTGGAGCATCGAGAGCATCGACGAGATTGCGGCAGTGCAACAAGGGTTGCTGGAGAGCGCCTTCCATGCCCTGAAACCGGGTGGTGTGCTGGTCTACTCCACCTGTACCTTGAGTGAGCAGGAGAACCAAGCGGTTTGCCAATCCTTGCTGGACAAGTTTGGCGATGCCTTGAGTTTTGATTCGTTGGCTGACCTATTCCCCCATGCAGAGCAGGCCTGTACATCCGAAGGATACCTGCACGTTTGGCCCCAGATCTTCGACAGTGAAGGCTTTTTCGTCGCCAGATTGCGCAAGCATCACTCGGTGCCCAACACCATGTTCAAGCCGGGCAAGCTGGGTAAATTCCCCTTTACGCCGCTTCCTGCCAAAGAGGCGGAACCCATATTGCGCGAGATCGAAGCCAACTTTGGGGTGGCACCGCAGGGTCAGCTGTTTGGCCGCAATGACGAGATCTGGCTCTTCCCCCAGCGGTTTGATCAGGTGCAGGGCAAGTTGCGTTTCGATCGCATCGGTATCAAGTTGGCCGAAACCTTCAAGAAAGGTTATCGCCTCACTCATGAGTGGGCATTGGCCTATGGCGATAAAGCGAGCAAGGGCGTGGTCGAGCTGGATAGCGCCAATGCGCGGGAATTCATGATGGGGCGGGACGTCTGGCCAGAACAGGATGCGGGCACTGGCGAGGTTATCGTCCACTATCAGGGGCATACCCTGGGCATGGGGAAATGGGTGGGGAGTCGGGTCAAGAATGCTCTCCCCCGCGAGCTGGTGCGTGACAACAATCTGTTCAATGCGTAGGGCCGTTCGGTGCATAAGCACTTGAAATACCCACACTCTGGTTGAACTTTTCTTCGGATCTTGAAAAGCCTTGAGCCTTGTCTAAGCTTAAGGCAATCCGAACACCAGTTAGCGCACGGCTCTGCAAGGAGCCAATTCCCCTATGCCAGGTACAAGGAATTCGTACCTGGCTTTTTTTATCTCTTCACGTATCGCTGTTACTTCACTCTTGTGTCTATTCAACGGTCTCTTCGACCTGTGTGGTGACTCTGTTTTCAAACGGAGGTTCTCTACCCAGCTCATGTTGGTAGAGCAGATCGATCGCCTGCTCGATGAGTGATGCCTGACTGTCTTCGAGATGGATACCCAGAGCGGCCAATCGCTCGGCGTGGCGATTGCTGATCCAGCATTGCAGCCGGGTATGGGTCTCCTGCTTGCGTTTTACATGTTGGCGCTGCCGCTCGGCATTGTTTTGGGGCCCCGCCTCTTGCACTTCACGCCCTGTCATTTCTTGGCTCATATGTCCTTGCGATATTACGTTTCCGAGTTTGTTATCTCTCATCACATGCCATTATCCATTGGAAGATGCCCCTTCCACCTTGGGCTGCTGGCTGCACGGCAAATATATCATCAGATCAACAAGATATCATTTAACATAAAAAATGAAGTGACGCAGTTGTGTCAAAGCAAGCCATCAAGGGCATGATCGGAGAATTTATGGGCATCATCGAAGTACTCCTGCAGGGTTCGCATATCCTTGTGGCGAGTGACTTCAATGATCTTGTTCATCGGTTTGCCGGCAGTCACCGCCGAGGTGATAAAACCGCGCCGCAGGCTATGGCCACTGACGTAAAGATCGTCGATGGTTTGGCCGGTTCGCCGCTTGATCATCAGGTTGATGCCCTGTGGGCCGAGTGGTTCGGCCATCAATTGGCCCCAGCGGTTCATGCGCCGAAACAGCGGCCCTTCGCTGATCCGGCTTTTGTGTAGCCATTTTTGCAGTGCCGACACGGGGCAATAGTGCTTGCCCGGAATCAAGGCTATCTCGGTTTCATGCAGCTGATGCTTGCTCGGTTTGAGGCGAAGGCGGATCCCCTGCCCCATAAAATCGAGATCGCTAACCTCAATTCGGGCCGCTTCCGAACGGCGCAAGGCGCCACTGAACATCAGCAGTATCAGGGTGTGATCACGCAAACCCGCGAGGTCATTGGTGTCGATGCCATCCAGTACCTGGATCAATGGTTGCAGCGTCAGGGCACCGGTTTTGCGCTTGCGGTTATCCCCTAACCTGACAATACCGCGCATCATCTCCTTGATTTCGGGATGTTCGGTGGGCATGGGGTGAATTCCTTTCTGCTTGAAGGCATAACGGATCCCCGCCAGCCGTCTCACCAGGGTTGCTGGTTTTCGAGGCTCGCCATTACGCAGCTCCCCCTTCCCCCCCTCTTTATCCAGCCATATCCAGTCGGCCAATACGCCGTCGGCCTGATCAGCGAGAAAATTCATGATGTCGTGATGGGTCGTTTGTAGCGGATCCAGCCCGTGCAATTGGCACCAGAAGACAAAAATACGGGTATCAGCCTGATAGGCATTGAGGGTGGAATCCGCTTTTGCACTGCGCAAAAAGCGGCGCGCCCGGCTATTTAGTTGCGCATCAAAAACAGTCTGCAGTGACTGATGAGCTGGATTAGACAAGGTTGGATATGCCACGGAACGCTATGATTAATATGAAGTTTGAGAGGATCTTACAGGATCCTTCCCACACATCAAGTATCGATAATGAATATTATCGATACTTATAGCCTGATGTTTTTATACCTCTTGGCCACATTAGATAAACGAAACATCAGAATATGATTCGACTCGGTTTGTATGGATGAACAGGCTACATAGACTGGATAAATGTGAGAGATAACACAGTTCGGTGTTGATATTCAGGTGGGTAATCAGCTTGGTATTTGAAATATAAAAGCCCCGAGCAACGGGGCTTATGTGTTATTTTTTCGCCAGTTTGAATAGTTCAAAGAAATTTCGGCTGGTGGCTTCTGCCAATTCATTAAGCGGAATATGACGCAGATCGGCAATAAACTGCGCAACGTCTCGCACAAAGGCGGGTTCGTTCTCCCTCCCCCGATGCGGCACGGGGGCAAGATAGGGCGAGTCGGTTTCGACCAGCAATCTGTCGAGGGGAAGTGCCTTGACCACCTCTTGCAGTGCAGACGCATTTTTGAAGGTGGCGATCCCGGAGATGGAGATATAGAACCCCATCGCCATCGCCGCTTGCGCCATCTCGAGGGATTCGGTGAAGCAGTGCAGCACACCGCCGACCTGATCAGCGCCCTCTTCTCGCATGATCTGCAAGGTATCTTGCTGGGCATCGCGAGTGTGGATGATCAGCGGCTTGTTCAGCGCGCGAGCAACCCGGATATGTTCGCGGAAAGAAGCTTGCTGCACTTCCTTGTTCTCGGGGGAGTAGAAGTAGTCGAGCCCGGTCTCACCGATGGCGATCACTCTTTCGTCCGCCGCCTGAGTAAGCAGCAAGGCTGCATCCACCCCGGGTTCCTGATTGAGCGGGTGTACCCCGCAAGAGGCAAACACTTGGGGATAAGGTGCGATCGCCTCGAGCATGGTCGGGAACTGTGCCTGAGTCACACTGACACAGAGAAAATATCCCACGTCCAGTTTCGCGGCCTTGGCAAGTACATCAGACATGCTGGTCTGCTTGCTGCCATAGCTGAGGCGATCGAGATGACAATGGGAATCAACGAGTAACATATAAAACCTTTCTGCTTGTCGGTACTTATAACCAGCGACTGAGCCAGTTCATCAGATGGATGGTGGGATTGGAGAGCTGGCCCGGCTGGCATGCCGCTTTCAGGGCTACCAGATCTTGTTCTGCCTCCAGCAGTTTTTCGCTGGAGTGCTGCTCCGCCAACCGTTGACTCAAGATGGCCAGATCAGGCATGGCCAGCTGATGGTGACCGCATCCTGCCTGGGTTTTCAGGGCATCGCACAAGAAGAGCTGCAACCAGTGCAACCTTACCAGCGTCTCCTGACCAAGCTGGCTGCACAGTGCCGTCGCCTTGACCGGACTTTGACTCAGGGCGACAAACTGCTCCAGCAATTCGCGGCGAGTACCGTCCTGTTGCTGCTCGATATAGTCGAGTACCCGCAACGGGGCCCCTTGACAGATCCGCACCTGAGCCAACGTGGCCTGATGACCCTGCTCGGCCAACCAGCGTACTGTTTCCCCTTCCGCAGGCAATTGACAGACATGTTTGTGACAGCGACTGAGAATGGTGGGAAGCAACCGGGAAATCTGGGAGGCAATCAGCAACAGCAAGCTGTCGCCGGCCGGCTCTTCCAGGGTTTTCAACAGGGCGTTAGCCGCCGATTCGGTCATCCGCTCCGCCTCAGGAATAATCACCACCTTGCCACGGCCGAGCTGGGCAGAGCCCTGCAGCCGGGTGCAGATCTCGCGAATAGCCTCGACCCCGATTGTCTTGCTGTCGCGGGTGATGGTGCCAAGATCCGGGTGGTTGCCCTTGTCAAATAACTGGCAGGAGTGGCAGTGGCCGCACGGCTCTCCGCGATCCGGTTGCTGACAAAGATGCAGACGCGCCAACCGCTCGGCCAGCTGTTCTTTGCCAAGACCGGGATCGCCGAGCAACAACCAGGCGTGGCCGAGACGACCGGACTGGGCAGTCTGGCTCAGGGCATGCCAGTCGGGGATCAGCCAGGGATACATAGGCGCTCGTTTGACAGATAGTGATCCAATGCAAGCTCGATGGCAGCTTTGACCTGTTCCGGCGTTTGCGCCGCATCGATCACCACAATGGAATCATCCTTGGCGGCCAGTTCGAGATAACGAGTTCGGGTGCGCTCGAAGAAGCTCAGTTGCTCCAGTTCGATGCGATCCAGCTCGCCACGATGGCGCGCGCGCTGCAAGCCAAGGGCGGGATCGATATCGAGATAGAGGGTGAGATCCGGCTTGAAGTTGCCCAGCACTGCCTGCTTGATGGCTCCGATAAGCTGTGCATCGATACCACGGCCGCCACCCTGATAGGCCTGGGAGGAGAGATCGTGGCGATCCCCCACCACCCAGACACCGTCGGCCAGTGCGGGTTTGATGCGGGTCTCCACCAGTTGTACCCGGGAGGCATACATCAGCAGCAATTCCGCCTCGATGGTGAGGCGCTCGTCGTGCACCTCTTTGACGATGGCCCGCATCCGCTCGGCCAGTGGCGTACCACCCGGCTCGCGGGTGCACTCGATCCGGTTGATGCCGTGGCGCTGCAGATAGTCGGTCACATAACGAACGGCCGAGCTCTTCCCTGCCCCTTCCAATCCTTCGATCACAATAAATTTAGACATTAGGGTTTCTTCAATATGTATTCGCGAACCGCCCGATTGTGTTCATCGAGGGTCTTGGAGAAATAGTGAGCACCGCCCCCCTTGGCGACAAAGTAGAGATAATCGGTCGATTTGGGGTTAAGCGCAGCTTCGATGGAGGCCTTGCCCGGCATGGCAATAGGCGTGGGCGGCAAACCGTCGATCACATAGGTGTTGTAGGGATTCTTGTCGGTCAGATCGCTGCGGCGAATGTTGCCATCGTAGCGATCTTTCACCCCGTAAATGACGGTGGGATCGGTTTGCAACTTCATGCCCAGACGCAGACGATTGACAAACACCGAGGCGATCTGTGCCCGCTCGTCCGGCTGGCCGGTCTCCTTCTCGATGATGGAGGCCATGATCAGCGCCTCATAGGGCGTTTTGTACGGCAGGTTGGCCTGACGTTTCTCCCAGCTCTGCTGCAGGAAAGTCTCCATATCCTGATGGGCGCGACGCAAGATCGAGAGATCGCTGGCATGGGTGGTATAGGCATAGGTTTCCGGCAGGAACCAACCCTCCAGCTTGCCATTCTCGATGCCGAGCTCCTGCGCCAAGTCGGCTTCGGATTGCTCGACGGTCAATCGCTCAAGGTATGGGGCGCTGGAGAGCTGCTTCTGCCAATCCTCGAAACGGGAACCTTCGACGAAGGTGAGGCTGAAGTGAAACTCCTTGCCCGATGCGAACAGAGAGAGGGTCTCCTTGAGAGGGGCCCCTTCCTTGATTTCATAGGTGCCCGATTTGATGGCCACCAGTTCGGGATGGCTGCGCAGCCAGAGCCGCACCGCCCAGGGGCTGGTTTCCCCCTCACCTAGTTCGGCGATGAGGCGCGCCGCATGGGCGCCCTTCTCCACCGTAAAGAGCCGGGTCGGCCCCTTGTTGGTGAGCGTCTCTACCTGTTGCCATTTGTAATGTACATAGCCCCCGGCAGCGGCTACCGTCAGTGCCGCCCCCGCGAGCAGGGTGTAAAGCCGATTAAACTTCAATGACCAAACGCTCCTGTAAACGGCGACTCAATACCGCTGTGGGATAGTGAATATCCTCGATGCCATTGACCGGCACGACCCCCATCAGGGTATTGGTGAGCCACACCTCTTCCGCCTGCCATAGTGACTCCAGCGGAGCCTCTACAACACGCAACTCAATACTCATCTGTTTCAACATCGCCATCACCTGGCGGCGCATGATGCCATCGACACCACCGCGGGCGAGATCGGGTGTAAACACCGTCTTGCCCCGACGCCAAAACAGATTGGCACTGACCCCTTCAATCAGAAAACCACGACTGTTAAGCACTATCCCTTCGACTGCATTTCGGCTGACAAGTTCGCTTTTCAGCAATACCTGCTCCAGACGATTCAAGGTTTTAAGCCCGGCCAGCATAGGCGCATCACCGATCCTCTGGCGGCACACCACTATCTCGATCCCCTCCTGTTGCCACTGGCCATAGTGAGTGGGAAATGGTGCCAGAGTGACAATCCGGGTTGTGTGCTGACATCCGCTGCCGTCATAGCCCCGCCCCCCCTCGCCGCGGGTCAGGATCACCTTGGCCACGCATTGTGGCTGGTCGGCCACAATCTCTTCAACCTCCTGGGTCAAGAGATCCCAGTCCGGTTCAACCAATCCCAGCCGGTTGTTGGCCAGCTGCAACCGTGCCAGATGGGCAGGCCACTGCAACACGCGACCCTCCCTGACCGCCATGGTGGTGAAATGACCGTCACCATAGGCCAGCCCCCGATCATGGGCCGAGATGGTATCAAGCTTCATGCCATTGATAAGCAAAGGGATCCCTCCGATAAAAAAGGCCCGATACCGGCAGTATCGGGCCTGTGTCTTTGCCCTGCGGCAAATTATACGCGTTTGAAGATCAGTGAGCCATTGGTGCCGCCAAAACCAAATGAGTTGGAAAGGGCGTACTCGAAGCTGCCAGGCTTGGCCACATGGGGTACCAGATCCAGATCGCACTCATCATCCGGGTTATCCAGGTTGATAGTGGGCGGAGCCACCTGATCACGCAGGACCAACACAGTGATGATCGCCTCGATGGCACCGGCGGCGCCCAACAGGTGACCGGTCATGGACTTGGTGGAGCTCACCATCAGGGATTTGGCGTGCTCACCAAACACCGACTTCATGCCACGCAGTTCAGCCACATCACCCAACGGGGTGGAGGTACCGTGCGCGTTGATGTAACCAATCTGCTCGGGGGCAATGCCAGCATCCTTGATGGCATTTTTCATGGCGCGAGCACCACCGTTGCCATCTGCAGGAGGCGCAGTCATGTGGTACGCGTCACCGCTCATGCCAAAACCGACCAGCTCGGCGTAGATCTTGGCGCCACGGGCCTTGGCGTGTTCGTACTCTTCCAGCACCAGTACACCGGCACCGTCACCCAGCACGAAACCATCGCGATCTTTATCCCACGGACGGCTCGCTTTTTGCGGCTCGTCGTTGCGGTTGGAGAGTGCCTTGGCGGCAGCGAAGCCACCCATCCCCATCGCGGTGGAGGCTTTCTCGGCACCGCCGGCGACCATCACGTCGGCATCACCGTAAGCGATCATCCGACCCGCCATACCGATGGCATGGGTACCAGTGGTACAGGCGGTCGTCACGGCGATGTTCGGCCCTTGCAGACCTTTCATGATGGAAAGATGACCGGACACCATATTGATGATGGTGGACGGAACGAAGAAGGGACTGATCTTGCGCGGGCCGCCATTGACCAAGCTTTCGTGGTTCTGTTCAATCAGACCCAGACCGCCGATACCGGAGCCAATCGCCACGCCGACACGTTCGGCATTCTCTTCATTGATGGTCAGGCCGGAATCATCCAGCGCCTGGATACCGGCCGCGATGCCGTATTGAATGAAGAGATCCATCTTGCGAGCGTCTTTACGGTTGATACCGTACTGCTCGGGATCAAAATCCTTCACCAGACCTGCGAAGCGGGTTGCAAACTCGCTGGCATCAAAGTGTTCGATAAGGGAAATGCCGCTCTGCCCGTTGAGCAGTGCTTGCCAGCTGGATTCGGCAGTGTTACCCACCGGGGAAAGCATCCCCAAGCCGGTCACCACGACTCTGCGTTTTGACACTGAGGTAGTCTCCGAGAGGTGTTTTGAAAAGGAACAAATACAAAAGAAGCGGCCCTTGGGCCGCTTCTCTTAGAACAGGAACTTATTCCTGATTAGCGGTGATGTAGTCGATAGCCGCTTGAACAGTGGTGATCTTCTCGGCTTCTTCATCAGGAATTTCGGTATCGAATTCTTCTTCCAGCGCCATTACCAGTTCAACGGTATCCAAAGAGTCAGCGCCCAGGTCGTCGACGAAGGAGGCAGCGTTCTTAACGTCTTCCTCTTTAACACCCAGTTGTTCGATGATGATTTTCTTTACGCGTTCTTCGATGTTGCTCATGACCTGAATTTTCCTTTAAAAATACGCTATTTGCGTCTGGTTGGGGTAGTTTATTCAATTGACGTGAGTTTGCAAGTAGCTTGCCGCTGGTCAAACCACGAAATGTGCCAAACTTCGGCGTACTATCGCAAATTTGAACAGATCTTACGACAAATTGATTACACCATGTACATCCCGCCATTAACATGCAGGGTTTCGCCGGTGATATAGGCTGCTTCATCAGAAGCCAAGAATACCACAGCTGCGGCAATTTCTTTTGGATCACCCAAACGGGCGGCAGGCACCTGACTCATGATGCCGGCACGTTGATCGTCATTCAGGGCACGGGTCATGTCGGTTTCGATGAAACCGGGAGCAACCGCGTTCACTGTGATACCACGGGATGCCACTTCCCGCGCCAACGACTTGGTAAAACCAACCAGACCGGCCTTGGCGGCAGCATAGTTGACCTGACCGGCATTGCCCATGGTTCCCACCACGGAGCCAATGCTGATGATGCGACCGTGACGTTTCTTCATCATGGCACGCAGCACAGGTTTGCTCAGACGATAAAGCGAGGTCAGATTGGTATCGATGATCTCGTTCCACTCGTCATCTTTCATCCGCATCAACAGGTTGTCACGGGTGATACCCGCGTTGTTGATCAGGATGTCGATGTCGCCAAAGCGCGCCTTGATGGCGGCGAAGACGGCTTCGATGGATTCCTGGCTGGTCACGTTCAGTGCCATGCCGCAACCATTCTCGCCCAGATAGGCGCTGATCGCCTCGGCACCGCTCTCGCTGGTCGCCGTACCGACCACTTTCGCGCCACGGGCCACGAATGTTTCGGCAATCGCACGGCCGATGCCACGACTGGCACCGGTCACCAACACAACCTTATCGGTAAAGCTCATCACTTGCTCCTGTTTACTTGATCTGGGCCAGCGCCTGCTCGAAAGAGGCGGCATCGTTGGCGTGAATACCTTCCACGCGCTTGTCGATACGCTTGGCGAGCCCGGTCAACACTTTGCCCGGTCCCATCTCGATCTCGAGGGTAACCCCCTCGTTGGCCATCCGCTCGACAGTCTCGGTCCAACGAACCGGGCTGAACAGCTGACGTACCAGCGCTTGCTTGATGGCGGCCGGATCCTGTTCACAGGATACGTCGACATTATTGATGACAGCGATGGTTGGAACCTTGATCTCGATCCCGTCCAGCGCAGCTGCCAGTTTTTCTGCGGCAGGTTTCATCAGCGCGCAGTGAGACGGCACGGAGACCGGCAGCGGCAGCGCACGCTTGGCGCCCGACTCTTTCATCAGCACGTTGGCGCGCTCAACGGCCTCTTTGTGACCGGCGATAACCACCTGGCCCGGGGAGTTGAAGTTGACCGGAGAGACCACCTGCCCTTGTGCCGCTTTTTCGCAGTTGGCGGCGATGGATTCGTTATCCAGACCGATGATGGCCGCCATGGCGCCGGTGCCTTCCGGTACCGCTTCCTGCATGGCCAGACCACGCAACTCGACCAGTTTGACCGCATCGGCAAAATCGAGTGCGCCGCTGCAAACCAGCGCGGAGTACTCACCCAGGCTGTGACCCGCCATCATGGCAGGAGTTGCCCCACCCTGCTGTTGCCACAGGCGCCACAGGGCGACAGAGGCCGTCAGCAGCGCAGGCTGGGTGCGCCAGGTTTTGTTCAGATCTTCAACCGGACCATCCATCACCAGGGCAAACAGGTCATAACCCAGCACCTGACTCGCCTCGGCGAAGGTCTCCTTGATCACGGCATGTTGTTCGGCCAGCTCGGCCAGCATGCCAACGGACTGGGAACCTTGTCCCGGGAAGGCAATGGCAAATTGGGTCATCATTGATTCCTTTTAGATAAGACAAAAATGAAATCGGTGACGGGATGATGGGCGCACCATCCCGCCGAAGATCAGAGGCGAACCAGCGCCGAGCCCCAGGCAAAACCGCCGCCGAAGGCCTCCAGTAGTACCAGCTGACCCGGTTTGATCCGGCCATCCCGCACCCCTTCGTCAAAGGCGACCGGAACGGAAGCGGCAGAGGTATTGCCGTGCTTGTCGAGGGTCAGCACCACTTTATCGAGGCTCATACCCAACTTCTTGGCGGTGGCGCTGATGATGCGAAAGTTGGCCTGATGCGGCACCAGCCAATCCAGCTCGCTCGGCTTGATGCCTGCAGCAGCAAGGGTTTCGGTGACGATCTCGCTCAGACGGGTGACCGCGACCTTGAAGACATCGTTGCCTTTCATATACATGTAGGCTTCGAGCTCGGCACCCGGCATGCCGCGGCGAGGGTGCGGCAGCTTGAGCAGCTCGCCATAACGGCCATCGGCATGGAGATGGGTAGAGAGGATGCCCGGCGTCTCGCTGGCACCGACAATCACAGCCCCAGCCCCATCACCAAACAGGATGATGGTGCCGCGATCTTGTGGATCGCACATGCGGGAGAGTACATCGGCCCCGACGACCAGTACATGGCGGGCGGCGCCGGATTTGACGAACTGATCGGCAATGGAGAGCGCATAAGTGAAGCCTGCGCAGGCCGCTGCCACGTCAAAGGCAGGGATGCCCGGTACGCCGAGCAGCCCCTGCAGCTCGCAGGCGGCAGCCGGGAAGGCATTTTCAGCACTGGTAGTGGCCAGCACTATCATATCGAGATCGGCAGCGGTCAAACCGGCTGCATCCAAGGCGCGCAGGGCGGCCTGGTAAGAGAGGGTGGCAACGGTCTCGTCAGCCCCGGCAATACGGCGCTCACGGATACCGGTGCGTTCCACGATCCACTCATCACTGGTCTCAACCATCTGCTCGAGATCGGCGTTGGTACGCACTGAACTCGGCAGGTAGCTGCCAGTACCCAGAATTTTGCTATGCATAGAGTTCTTATAGATCCCTGTCAGAGAAGACAGCTTCAAGGCGATCTGCTATTTGCAGTGGAAGTTGATGTTTGGCCTCTTGTGCGGCCAGCAGGATCGCATTACACAGAGCGCGCCGTTCGGCCCGCCCATGACTTTTTACCACAATGCCGCGCAATCCTAACAGACTTGCCCCGTTATACTGGTCGGGGTTCAGGTAAGAAAAACGCCGTTTGAACATAAATCCGGCGATCCGGCCAAGAAAAGTGCGTTTCTTGCGGGGATATCCGGCCAGCTGGGCCATCATCCGCACCACCCCTTCTGCCGTCTTGAGGGCGACATTGCCGACAAAACCGTCGCAGACGATCACGTCGCTGTCGCCGCTGAAGATGCGATCCCCTTCGACGAACCCGACATAATTGAGCGCGTGGCACTGACGCAACAATTCGGCGCTGTGGCGCACCAGATCGTTGCCCTTGATCTCCTCCTCGCCGATGTTGAGCAAGGCAACACGAGGTAATGCTATGCCTTCTACCTTTTCGGCCACGACGGAGCCCATCACCGCAAACTGCAACAGGGTATCGGCATCGCAACTGACGTTGGCGCCGAGATCCAGCATCACAGTGCGTTTACCACTCAATGTTGGCAACGCCTTGATGAGGGCTGGTCTGTCTACCCCGGGTAGAGATTTGAGCACGCACTTGGCCATCGCCATCAACGCACCTGTATTGCCAGCACTGACGCAGGCATCGGCCTCACCGGCTTTCACCAGATTGAGTACCACCCGCATGGAGGAGTCTTTCAGAGTACGCAGCGCCACGATCGGTTTATCGCCCATGCCAACTACCTGGGATGCATGTACGAAACGAACGCGGGGATGATTCAGCAAGCCATGTTGCTGCAGCAAAGAAGAGGTCTGGTGCTGGTCGCCGACCAGGATCAGTTTTAGCTGGGGTAAAAGAGACAGTGCCTGCACGGCGGCAGGCACTGTTTCCGAGGGGCCAATATCTCCCCCCATGATGTCTAGCGCGACAGTTTGCGTAGACAAAGGCAATCCTTAAGCGATTACCTTTTTACCGCGGTAGAAACCATCGGCAGTCACGTGGTGACGACGATGAATTTCGCCACTGGTCTGATCAACAGTCAGGGCAGCGGTGGTCAGCGCATCGTGGGAACGACGCATGCCACGCTTGGCACGGGTTTTACGGTTCTGTTGTACGGCCATTGTAGGCTAACTCCTAAATTCACTTACGTTTAAGCTCTTCAAGAACTGCAAAGGGATTCGGCCGCTCATCAGCAGGTTCGATTTCACCCCAGGTCATCTCCATGTTTCCTCTCGGGCATGCATCCAGAGAATGCATAGCGACTTGAGGCAACGAGAGGATGAGTTCATCCTCCAGGATTTGATGAAGATCTATCTCGCCGTTTTCGTCCAACTCAATGGGCTCATAAGCTTCCGGCAGTTCTTCCTCGTTTGTTCTTTCGAACAGCGGAGTGTAGATAAATTCAGCTTCACAGAGGTGTTCGAATGTCTCTCCGCAACGTTGGCAAACCAAGTCAACCTTGGCATGGGCAGTGCCTTTCATAACGGTCAACTTCTGGACATCTTTGCCAAAGTGCAGTGATACCTCGATATCACTCTGCAAGCCAGCGGTTGATTCCTCCAGCCTGGGCATCTGCGACTTTTCCACTATCCCGATGTAATCGAGCAGCTTCAAGGCACTACGGACTGGATCAACCTTAACGGGCAACTTCACCTTTTGCATAGGGCGCGAATAATATAGGTCCAACAACTGATAGTCAAAGGAAAAAGTCCTTACCGCCGATGATTTTAACGTCACAAGTCCCTAGAATGCCGGTACTCGCTTTCATCGGTACCTGATTATGCCACAGAATCTGATCCTCGCCTCAACTTCTCGCTATCGCAAAGCCCTGCTGGAGAAGCTCGGCCTCCCCTTTGAATGTGCCGCCCCCGATGTGGATGAACGCCCGCTGGCTGGCGAATCCGCCGAGGCGCTGGTGGCCAGACTGGCTCGTGCCAAGGCTGATGCCATCGCCCGACATCGTGATCACGGCTTGATCATCGGATCTGATCAGGTGTGTGTCTGCGATGGACGCATCCTCGGCAAACCGGGCACCATCGACAATGCCATCGCCCAGCTGATGGCGGCTCAAGGTCGCAGCGTCACCTTCTATACCGGCCTGTGCGTGGTAAATGCCGCAACCGGTGAGACTCATCAACTGGTGGAACCTTTCACCGTCCATTTTCGTAACCTCGATGAAGCCGCCATTCGCCGCTATGTAGAGGCAGAATTGCCCCTAGATTGTGCGGGCAGCTTCAAATGTGAAGGGATGGGGATCGTTCTGTTCAAGGGGCTGGAGGGGCGCGACCCTAACGCATTGATCGGTCTGCCACTGATCGGCCTGATCGAACTGCTGGAGCGCCACGGTATTGCCCTGCCCTGATTGCGGACGAGAATAGATAAGCTAGATCGAGGATATAAAAAGCCCGATCAATAGACCGGGCTTCTGTTATCAATCAGATTGATGTCTGTTAAAAAGAGGCGTCTAAAACAGCGCGCGAAGAGCCTTCATGGAGTCCACCACCGCCACAGGTCCTTGACGACCGAGGGCATCCCGACTATCTACACCCCAAGTAACGCCGATGCGCGGCATGGCAATTGCCTCGGCCATCGCCATATCGTGAACAGAGTCGCCGATCATGACGGCCTGCCGGGGTGACAGCCCCAGCTCGTCCAGGATCTGCTCAAGCATCAGCGGATCAGGCTTGGAGCGAGCCTCATCGGCCCCACGACTGGTCACAAACAACGAGCGCAGCCCGGTCTCATCCAATACCCGATCCAGCCCACGGCGCGATTTGCCGGTAGCGATGGCCAGTTGCAGCCCTCGTAACTGCCAGTCATGCAGCAACTCCCCAGCCCCGGCAAACAGCGGGCTGGGGGTCGCGTCGTGCAGATAGTGATGACGATAGCGATCGATGATTGCGGCAATCTGGCGCTCACCGCTGGTGGCGCCACTGCCACTGCATAAGGGGAACAGACGGGACATGGCGACATCGAGGCTCAATCCGATGATCTGCCGGATCTGGGCTGGTGCAGGTACCGCCAGCTCACAATCTCTGGCGGCCCCTTGCACACAGGCCACAATCCGGCCTACCGAATCCATCAGGGTACCGTCCCAATCGAAAATGGCGAGCCGGATATCCTGCATCAGCGTGGCAAGCCGTTGAGGAAGTTGTCGAGCTCAGGTGCGAGCGGCGCTTCTACCTGCATTTCGCGACCATCGGCCGGATGGGTGAAGCTGAGCTTCCAGGCATGCAAAAAGAGCCGTTTCAGACCTTGGCTGCGCATTTTCTCGTCAAATGCTGCTTCACCGTACTTATCGTCACAGGCGATCGGATGACCGGCATGCAGGGTATGCACGCGGATCTGGTGGGTACGACCGGTGATGGGGCTGCACTCGACCAGGGTCGCTTCGGCAAATTGACGCACGATACGGAACCGGGTTTCGGAGGGCTTGCCATCGGCACTGACCCGTACTACCCGTTCACCGGATTGCAGATCGTTTTTGCGCAGCGGCGCATTAACCACCTTGACGTGAGCCTGCCACTTGCCACGCACCAGCGCCAGATACTGTTTGCGCATGGTCTTGATGCGCAACTGCTCATGCAGGCTGCGCAGGGCGCTGCGCTTCTTGGCAACCAGCAATACACCAGAGGTGTCGCGATCCAGTCGATGAACCAATTCGAGGAAACGGGCTTCCGGCCGCAGGGCTCGCAGCCCTTCAATCACGCCAAAGCTCAGGCCGCTGCCGCCATGTACTGCCATGCCGGAGGGCTTGTTCAGCACGATCATGGCATCGTCTTCGAACAGGATCTGGCTCTCCAGACGCTGGATAACCCCGAGGTTTGCCGAAGGCAGCTCATTCTTCTCGGCAACGCGCACGGGGGGCACCCGCACCTCGTCACCTGCGCAGAGTTTGTACTCCGGTTTGATGCGCTTTTTGTTTACTCGCACTTCGCCTTTACGAAGGATGCGATAGATCAGGCTCTTGGGGACGCCCTTTAGCTGAGTCTTGAGAAAATTGTCGATGCGCTGCCCGTCATGCTCAGCTTCGATGGTGAGCAGCTGCACTTGTTGTTGTATCTGTGTCATGGCGCGGATTTTAACACTGCCCGCGCCCCTTGGCTGCATGGTTTGTTGAAAAATGGCGCCTTGCTATAAAAGAGGTTTAAATGGGATAATAAACAAGGTTTTGTCATTGTGTTCAAGCCTTGTACTAAGTGGCCAAAAAGTATGCCACCCAATCCCGAAACACCGTGTATACAAGAACATGACGGTTCCCGGGTGCGAGGTACAACGCATGGAGAACACAAACATCACCGTTTATTTGTCTCCATTTCGGCATCCTTATTCATTCCTTCTCGAGAAGTGATGACCAGAACGCCCTTAGTTTGCGCCTCATGCATACCCCAACCGGGAGGTTGCCCCAGTATGCTGAAGACCCGAGGCCGGCGCTGGCAGGACCCAGATGGAGGAAATCAAAATGACACAATAATGAGAACTCAATGAAAAGAATGCTTATCAACGCAACTCAAGAAGAGGAGTTGCGCGTAGCGCTGGTTGACGGACAACAGCTCTACGATTTGGATATTGAAAGTCCGGGACACGAGCAGAAGAAAGCGAACATTTACAAGGGTAAGATCACCCGCGTAGAACCCAGCCTTGAAGCTGCTTTTGTCGACTACGGCGCCGAGCGCCACGGTTTCCTGCCGTTGAAGGAGATCGCCCGCAATTACTTCCCCTCCGGTTACTCCTATCAGGGTCGTCCCAACATCAAAGAAGTGGTCCGCGAAGGTCAGGAAGTTATCGTCCAGATCGACAAGGAAGAGCGTGGCACCAAGGGTGCAGCCCTCACCACCTTTATCAGCCTGGCAGGTAGCTACCTGGTACTGATGCCCAACAACCCCCGTGCCGGTGGAATCTCCCGCCGCATCGAGGGTGATGAGCGGACTGAACTGAAAGAAGCCCTGAGCGGATTGACCGTGCCGGAAGGCATGGGCCTGATCGTACGTACCGCCGGTGTGGGCAAGTCTCCGGAAGAGCTGGAGTGGGATTTGAACGTTCTGCTCAACCACTGGGACTCCATCCACAAGGCCTCTCAGGAGCGCGCTGCGCCGGTGCTGATCCACCAGGAAAGCAACGTCATCGTGCGTGCCATCCGTGACTACCTGCGTCGCGATGTGGGCGAGATTTTGATCGACAATCCGGTGATTTTCGAACGCGCCAAGGCCCATATCGAGCTGGTACGTCCCGATTTCCTCAACCGCGTGAAGCTGTACAAGGGTGAAGTTGCCCTGTTCAACCACTTCCAGATTGAGAGCCAGATCGAATCAGCCTTCCAGCGTGAAGTGCGCCTCCCTTCCGGTGGCAGCATCGTTATCGATCCGACCGAAGCGCTGACCTCCATCGATATCAACTCCTCCCGCGCCACCAAGGGCGGCGATATCGAAGAGACTGCGCTGCAAACCAACCTGGAAGCGGCCGACGAAATTGCCCGTCAATTGCGTCTGCGCGACCTGGGTGGCCTGATCGTAATCGACTTCATCGACATGACCCCGGTTCGCCATCAGCGCGAAGTGGAAAACCGTCTGCGTGAAGCTGTGCATCAGGACAGGGCCCGTATTCAGCTGGGCCGGATCTCCCGTTTCGGTCTGCTGGAGATGTCTCGCCAGCGTCTGCGCCCCTCCCTCAACGAGTCCAGCAGCCATATCTGCCCCCGTTGCCAGGGTCAGGGCGTGATCCGTGACAACGAATCTCTCGCCCTGTCCATCCTGCGTCTCATCGAAGAAGAGGCCATGAAGGACAATACCGAGCAGGTTCATGGCCAGGTGCCAGTGGATGTTGCCGCCTATCTGCTTAACGAGAAGCGTGCCGCCATCGCCAGTCTGGAACAGCGCAATGATGTGCGTGTTTACATCATTCCGAACCAGCATCTGGAAACCCCGCACTACGAAGTGACTCGTATTCGTCAGAACGAGATCCCGGAAGCGGCCAGCTACGAACTGAAAACCGAGATTGCCAAGCCGGTCTACCAACCGAAGCAAGCTCAGGTGATCGAGCGTGAGCAACCGCTGCTGCAAGGCTTTGCCCAACCGGCACAACCGGCCCCTGTGGCGCCGCAACAGCCGGCGGCTCCCGTTGCTGCGGCCCCTGCCGAAGCCGGCTTCTTCAGCAAGCTGATCAAAGGCATTACCGGCCTGTTCAGCAGCGATGCAGCCCCTGCCGACGTGAAAGCGCCCGCCGAGAAACCAGCAGCTCGTGAAGTACGCAAGGATGAAGGTCAACGTCACCAGCGCGAAGAAGGCCGTGGCCGTGGTCAGCGTCCTCGTCGTGATGACAATCGTGGCAACCGCAACAATGCGGAAGCTGGCGAGAAGCGTGAAGGTGGCAACCGCGAAGCCGGTGAAAACCGCAATCGCCGTCCCCGCAAAGAGCGCGAGCCTCGTCAGGAGCGTGAAGCCCGTGGTGAGGTGCGTAGCGAACAGCGCATGGAACGTGAACCCCGTCAGGAGCGCGAACCTCGCGAGCCGCGCCAGGAACGTGCGCCACGTCCAGCCCGTGAACCTCGTGCTCCCCGTGAGCCGCGCGCCGAAGTCGTTGTTGAAGCGGTAGATGCCGTTGATGCAACTGCCGTCCAGCCACGTCAGGAGAAAGAGCAGAAAGTGGCCGAGCGCCGCGAACGTCGCCAACTGCGCAAGCAGATCCGCGTCGATGTCGCCGCTGCTGACACCCCTGCCCTGCCGGTTGACGAAGTACCAGCGCAAGCTGAAGTGATCGATGCCACCGTGGGTAACGAGCAGGAAGAGCAGAGTGAAGGCCAGCGCCGTTCACGCCGCACTCCGCGCAGCCAGCGCATCGAAGGTCAGCGCCGCAAGCGCATCAACGAAGATGCCCGCAGCCAGCGTGACGAAGAACAGCAAGATACCACCACGCTGACCACCGCAGCCCAGGCAGATATTGCCAAAGCACAGGTTGAAGAGCCGGTAGCACCTGTTGTCACCATCCCGAGCGCTGAAGCCATTGCCGCAGCCCTGCAGGCCTCTGCAGCACTGACCGAGCACGTGGTTGCCGAGGCCATCGCTGAAGAAGCTGCCGAGCAGGCCACTGCCCAGGTTGAAGCAACTCAAGCCGATGTTGCCGTAAGCCCGGTTGTTGAAACCGTTGCTGAGGTAGTGGTTGCAGCAGAGCCAGAAGTAGCTGTTGTCGCTGCTCCGGTTGCCGACGTGGCTCCCGACACAGTGGTTGAAACTGTACCGGTTGTTGAAGCCCCTGTTGTTACCGCGCCTGTCGTAGAAGCTGCACCGGTCGCCGCTGCAGTCGAGATGCCAGCTGCTGTTGTCGAAACCCCGGCACCTGTCGCTGCCGTTGTTGCGGAAGAGACTCCGGTCGTCACCAAACAGGTAGCACGCTCCGCTGGCTTGCTTGCTCGTGCCCGCAAGGCATCCGCCCCGATGGCAACTCCTGCCGAGGCCCCTGCCCTGCCTGCCCGCGAGCCGGTTAACTACCCGCCGCTGGTACGCAACGAGGTGAGCACCTCAGGTCGTCATGGTGGCAGCACTGCCGCCGTCAACGTGGCCACCTGCCCGGCCGGTCGCCCCTAAGCAACCCGGGTTGACCCCCTAAACAAAAGCCACACCAACCGGTGTGGCTTTTTTATTTCTCGTGTCCCGTTCTGAATATGGTTTACACCTTTTCCCCCAATAAATGGAGAACCCTGAGGTGTCCTGACAAGATCGGACAGTCCCAGATCAAGCAGCCTGAGCTGTTCTCCAATACCTCTTGTTAAACTCCGCCGGGCTGACATTGCCAAGTCGTGAATGCCGACGTTGGCGGTTGTAAAAAATCTCTATGTATTCCTGAATCGCTGCCTTGGCCTCCGCTCTCGTCTTGAATCTATGGTGGTGAACCAGTTCATTTTTAAGAGACCCCCAGAAGCTTTCTATCGGGGCATTGTCGAAGCAGTTCCCCTTGCGTGACATGGAGGTCTGCATGCCAAATTGTACCTGGAGAGCCCGGTAAGCCTTGGCACAGTACTGACTGCCCCGGTCTGTGTGATGAATAAGCCCAACTGGTGGCCTCTTCTGCTGCACAGCCCGAAACAGCGCCTGACTGACCAACCTGGTGGTCATTCGCTCTCCCATCGCATAACCCACTATCTCACAGGTAAACACATCCTTGAGACCAGCCAGATAAAGCCAGCCTTCGTCGGTGGCGATATAGGTGATATCACCGGTCCAGACTTCGTTGGGCTTCGTCGGCGTAAAGACCTGACCAAGGCGATTCTCCGCCACAGGCAGGGAATGAGCAGAATGGGTTGTCGCCTTGAATTTGCACTTTTGTTTGCAAGACAACCCCATTTCACGGCGCAATCGCCCAATTCGGTCCCGTCCGGCGTAAAATCCTTCGGCGGCCAACTCAGCTTGTAAACGCGCTGCGCCATAGGTCTGGCGCGTCTTGCTGTGAGCAGCCCGAATGGCGAGGTTGAGTCGTTCATCTTCTTGTTGGCGCTGTGACGGTGGACGCTGGCGCCAGTGGTAGAAGCCCGCACGAGAGACCTCCAGCACACGACAGATAACGGAAATGGGATAGAGATCCTGCTGGTTGGCTATCCACGCGTACTTGGCAGTGACTCCTGAGCAAAGTACGCGGCGGCCTTTTTTATGATGTCGCGCTCCATGTTGGCTTGTGCGAGAGCTTTGCGTAGCCGGGCCACTTCACCTCCAGCTCGGCGACAGAACGCGCTCCGGGAATGGCCGATGTATCCTTTCCTCCTTTGGCTGCGACCACCCAGTTGCTCAGTGTGCCTTTGGCTATACCCAACCTTCTGGCGGCTTCAGCTTGGCCAAGGCCTTGCTCCAACAGCAGTCGAACCGCCTCTGCCCGAAACTCTGGTGAATAGTGTTCTCTCGATTTCATTAAATACCCCCGATTGTCTCATAGTAACAATCGGGACTGTCTGTGAAAATCAGGATACCTCACTAAACGTGATGCTGTGAATTAAGGAAAAAAATATAGTTGTCTTGCCCCTAAAACCTCAGTTGGTATGAAAGCCTTGGCCGGTGGGCGGCAGCGCCTCCTCATACTCCATCCGGGTCACTCTGGCGGTGCGCGGGCCATGCTCCAGCCACCCCAGCATCATCTGCACCCCCTGCGCGGAGCCGCTGATGAGGATCTCCACAGAGCCATCCTCCAGGTTGTAGGCATGGCCCCGCAAACCCAGTTGCAGCGCCCGCTCGCGGGTGAAATAGCGAAATCCCACCCCCTGCACCTGCCCCCACACCCGAATGACAAACGATTGCTCTCCCATTTCTCACACCTTCCGCTTAAGAAAAAATTTCCCGAGACGATAATGTGCCGACACTCTATCTCTGCAGGATGCAGCTCCATTATGAAAGAAGTTAAATTTCGGTGGGTTGACCGCTATCTCATTCACCTCACCATCAGTGAAAAATTCCATATCGCGTTCTGGTTACCTCTATTCATCATCGCCTTCCTCAGCTGGTACATGCTGGCGGCCAGCCATCAGCAGGAGGTCTCCCTGCGGGTAGCACAGTTGCAGCAACGGGTCGAAACCACGGCGCAGCTGGTCAGCCAGCAGCCAACTCTGGTGTTGCCTGCTGATCTGCGTCTGACCCGGCAAGGCAGCAGCGGGTTGCAGCAGCAAGGAGGTCACTACCTCTTTACCGCGCCAGCAGGTCAGGCAGGCTACGTCACCGGTGATCTCGACACCGGCAACCTCTCCATGTGGGAAGGTCAGGGCTCGACCCTGCTCCTGATCGGCGCGCTGGCCGCCCTGATGGCACTGGTGATCCACTACATGATGACCTTTGTCTCCGGTGCGCTCTACTCCACCAACAAGGCGCTGCAAACCGTGGCGGACGGGGATCTCACCTTCCGACTCAACTTCTTCCCGGTGCGGGACGAGTTCTCCACCCTGGCGGGCAGCATCGACCGATTTACCGACCGCCAGCACCAGATCGTCAAACTGGTGGAGGAGTCTGCCGAAGCGCTGACCATGGCCGCCGACGAGTTTCGTGACCATGCCCGCGAAGGCGAGACCATGGCGCGTTCACAGCGCCAGCACATGGATTCACTGGCCACTGCCATGGAGCAGATGTCGGCAGCGATCCGCGAAGTGGCGCGCAATGCCAACGACACCCTGCAGCAGACCCGCCAGTCGAGCCAAGAGGCGGCCAATGGCGCCAACCGGGTGGCCCGCACCATCGAAGCGATCCGTACTCTGGCCGACGAGATTGGCAACGCCTCCGGCGCGGTCGAGCGGCTCACCCACAACGCCAACCGGATCAACGAGGTGGTCAACGTCATCAACGCCATCTCCCAGCAGACCAACTTGTTGGCCCTCAACGCCGCCATCGAAGCGGCCCGTGCCGGTGAGCAGGGTCGCGGCTTTGCGGTGGTAGCGGATGAAGTGCGTACTCTCGCCAGCCGTACCCAGCAGGCGACGGTGGAGATCCAGCAGATGATCGAAGAGCTGCAGACCGGTACCGGCGCGCTGAACGAGATCATGGAGAAAACCGTGGGGCGTGCCGCCAGCAGCCAGCAGCTCATCAGCGAGGTGGGGCTCGATATCGAAAAGCTCAGCAACCACAGCGATGCGGTACTGGAGATGAGTACCCAGATCGCCACCTCCAGCGAAGAGCAGAGCTCGGTCGCCACCGAGATCACCCACAATCTGGATCAAGTGCGCCATGAAGCGGCGCAGGTGGAAGAATCCGCCAGCGCCTCGGTAGCCGGTACGCAGGGGCTGAAAGCCACCGCCAGCGAGCTGACCCAGGCGCTCAAGGGGATTAAGCTCTGACCATATGAGGTGTCAGATCAGGGCAACCCCATCCATTACACAGGGTTGTTTGAGTTTTACCTGCGGGCCACATAGAATGTGGCCCTTTTCTTTCTACCATCGGCAAACATCCATGAGCGCTTCCATCTATCTCGTCAAAGGCCGCGAAAAATCCCTGCTGCGTCGCCACCCCTGGATCTTCTCCAAGGGGATTGAGCGGGTTCAGGGCAACCCCATTGACGGCGATACCGTCGAGATCTATGCCAACGATGGCAAGTGGCTCGCCCGTGGCGCCTGGTCAGGCAGTTCCCAGATCCGTGCCCGGGTCTGGACCTTCGACAAGGATGAGACCGTCGATCTCGACTTCTTTATCCGTCGTCTCAAATATGCGCAGGAGTCTCGCGATCCGCTGATCAAGCGTCAGGGTCTCACCGGTTATCGCCTCTGCGCCGCCGAATCCGACGGCCTGCCGGGTCTGACCATCGACCGTTATGCCGATTTTCTGGTGTGCCAGATCCTCTCTGCCGGTGCCGAGTTCCAGCGTGAGCTGATAACGCAGGCACTGCGTACCCTCTACCCAGAGTGCAGCATCTATGAGCGCTCCGACGTGGCAGTGCGCAAGAAGGAAGGGCTGAAAGAGCGCACCGGCGTTATCTATGGCGAGACCCCGAATGAGCCGGTGGTCATCGAGGAGAATGGCGGCGTCAAGATCCTGGTGGATATTCGCAACGGCCACAAAACCGGTTTCTATCTGGATCAGCGGGATAACCGTCAGGCTGCCGCCAAGTACACCGAAGGCAAGCGTGTGCTCAACTGCTTCTGCTACACCGGTGGGTTTGGCGTTTATGCACTCAAGGGCGGCGCCAAGGAAGTGGTCAACGTCGATCTCTCCCAGAATGCGCTGGATATTGCCCGCCAGAATGCCGAGCTGAACGGGCTGGATACCAGCAACACCCAGTTTGTCCGTCACGACGTGTTCAAGCTGCTGCGTGAATATCGCGAGAAGGGCGAGAAGTTCGACGTCATCGTGCTGGATCCACCCAAGTTCGCCGAGAGCAAGGCACAGCTGCTGGGTGCCTGCCGCGGCTACAAGGATATCAACATGCTGGCGTTCCAGCTGCTGGCACCGGGTGGCGTGCTCTTGACCTACTCCTGCTCCGGCCTGATGGAGCAGAGTCTGTTCCAGAAGATCGTTGCCGATGCGGCGCTCGATGCCGGTCGCGATGCCCAGATCCTGGAGCTGCTCTCCCAGGCCTCCGATCACCCCATCGGTACCGCCTATCCGGAAGGCTTCTACCTCAAGGGACTGGTGGTACGCGCCCGCTGATCGGTCGTCATCTTCCCTTGTGATTAATCAGGCCCCTTGCGGGCCTGATTGTTTTGCATCGCGCCGTATAAACCTGAGCCTGACGCTCGCCCCGATGACCACCCTCTCTGCTTTATTCGCGTTCCTTCTCCTCCTCTTTTGCTGCCAGCGCCCCACTTCTTCTCTGTTTAAATTACTTTGCACAATAACTGCACATTTATGATTTAAATCACATCCGTATGACTCTCTTTTCCGTAGTGTGATCCCGCCTGCGGCAGCCAAGCCGGGGCAACCGTCCCATCAGGATTGATGGACGGTACAACAACAAAATCGATGTCAGGCCAAGCTGAACATCACAAGGGATCCCGTTATGAATCAATCATTGCCGCTGTTAACGCCGCTGCGGGGCATCGCTGCCCTGATGGTGGTGCTGTTCCATGCCCGATTATTGCTCTTTCCCCAGTGGATGGAGCCGATTGCAGGCCACACACAACTCATCGAGAATGGCTACCTCTGGGTCGATCTGTTCTTTATTTTGAGCGGCGTGGTGCTGGCACATGTCTATGGGGAGGCCTTCACCCGCACGCCCCGCACCGTGGGCTATGGCCGCTTTCTCTGGCTGCGGCTGACCCGCGTCTACCCCCTCTACCTCGTCACCCTGCTGTTGCTGGTCGGCTGGGAACTTTACAAGGCGCAGCACGGAGTAGGCTTCTATGCCGGCCCCTTGTTCAAGATGTGGGAGTGGGAAGGGATGCCGCCTTTCGGTTCGCCCTTCACGCCAGCCGAAGCGCTGCCGAGCGCCTTACTGCTGCTGCAGGTGGTAACCGATCACGGGTTGACCTGGAACTTCGCCGCCTGGTCCCTGAGCGTGGAGTGGATCAGCTACCTGCTGTTCCCGCTGCTTATCCCCCTCGCAGTCACCCGCAGTCGCTGGAGCCATCTCGCCCCCCTGCTGGCGCTGACGGTGCTGGCCTTTATCGTGCACAGTCGCGGCACGCTCGATGTCACCAGCGGCGCCTTAGCGATGGGGCGCGGGGTGAGTGAATTTGTGCTCGGCCTCTGGCTGCTGCCGAGGGTCAAGGCCGCGCAAGGCGTGCCCATGATGAAGCGAGATCTGCCGCTGCTGGTCGCCTTTGTGCTGCCCTTCGCGCTGATGCAGTTCACCATGACGCCACCACTGACACTGCTGCTGATCGCCTCCTACGTGCTGCTGATCTGGATTGCCGCCTGCCAAGGCAATCGCCAAAGCACGCTGCTGCACCTCCTGGATAACCGCTTCACCAACTGGCTGGGGGATCTCTCCTACTCCATCTACCTGCTCCATGCGCTGGTGCTGCTCACCGGCTGCGAGCTCATCCACTATCTGGCACCGGGGCTCACCGAGTGGTGGTATGGCCAGACCAACCCGCTGCTGGGGGTTGTGGCCAACTTACTGATGCTGGCGGTGCTGATCGGGTTCTCTTCTTTAAGTTACAACCTGCTGGAGCGACCACTGCAACGGCGCCTGCGCCGCTGGGGCAAGTCACGGCAACCGGCGCTGGAGCAAGCCGGATAAGCTAATCTCGCCCTGTCTGGATGAGTTGACGGCTTTATGCCAACTCATCCAGTACCAGTTCATCCAGACTGCTCATCACCCAGGCGCTCGAGTGCTGGCTAAATCCGAGCTTGGGGTAGTACGCCACCGCCTGCGGCGCGGCCAGCAGGATCAGCTTGCAGCCGGGCTGCAATTGTAAAAACGTCTCGCGAATAAGGGCTTTGCCAATCCCCTGCCCCTGCACTGACTCAGCTACCGCCAGATCCGAGAGGTAGCAACAAAAATGAAAATCGGTCACCGAGCGAGCCACCCCGACCAGGGTCTCGCCCTGCCAAGCGGTGATCAGCAAATTGGCGTTATCCAGCATGCCCTGCAGGGTGTCCGGATGGTCCAGCGGCCGTCTCGCCCCCAGCGAGGTCTGCGCCAACAACGCCGCAAACTGCGCCGTGGTGATGGGGTGGTTAACCAAAAATGTGGTGGTCACTAAGCTCTCCTGTTGTAGATCGGCGGTTGCGTGCTTTTGGTCTCTTTGGCGTTCTTTTTGCTGCATCTGTACTGCAATCAATCAGCCAGCGCCGGATCCAGACCGATGACAGGCAAGTGCGGGCAATTCCCTGCTGTTTATGTGAATTCCTGTTCGAACCCCAAGGGGCAAATGTGGCATAATGCCCCGTCCTGTGGCCCTTGGCGGGGCTGCGCTGGCGTACCTTGTCGCCCATTTCTTCCCCGTCCGGCCTGGCGGTCCTTCATAACTGCCAGTCATCGCTGCCCCTGTTGGCACCGAGGCCACCCATATTTGCGGCTTCTTGTCCTTCTCTCTACAAGGCCGCCCATTGACCAAGACGGCTCCACAGAGCCTCTGCTCTGTTTGCAAATAAAAGGGGTAAGTATGTCTTCCATTCGTCTGACCCAATACAGCCACGGCGCTGGCTGCGGCTGCAAAATCTCTCCCAAGGTACTCGACACCATACTCAAGAGCCAGATCCCGGGCTTCAACGACCCGACCCTGATCGTTGGCAACAGCAGCAAGGATGACGCGGCCGTTGTCGATATCGGCAACGGTCAGGGCATTGTCTCCACCACCGACTTCTTCATGCCCATCGTCGATGACCCCTTTACCTTTGGCCGCATCGCCGCCACCAATGCCATCAGCGATATCTACGCCATGGGCGGCAAGCCCATCGTTGCCATCGCCATCCTCGGCTGGCCCATCAATACCCTGCCCGCCGAAGTGGCCCAGCAGGTGATCGACGGCGGCCGTCAGGTGTGCCACGAAGCGGGGATTTCGCTGGCCGGTGGCCACAGCATCGATGCCCCCGAGCCCATCTTCGGCCTCGCGGTGACCGGTATCGTGCCCCTTGACGCCATCAAGCAGAACGACACCGCCAAGGTGGGTGACACCCTCTATCTGACCAAGCCCCTCGGTATCGGCATCCTCACCACCGCCCAGAAGAAGGGCAAGCTGAAGCCCGAGCACGAACAACTGGCCCCCAACGCCATGTGCACTCTCAACAAGATTGGCCAGCGCTTTGCCGAGCTGCCCGGTGTCCACGCCATGACCGACGTCACCGGTTTTGGTCTGGCGGGCCATCTGCTGGAGATGTGCGAAGGATCCAATGTCAGCGCCCGCCTCGACTTCAAGGCGCTGCCGCTGCTGGACGAGGTAGATTACTACCTCGCCGAGGGCTGCGTCCCAGGCGGGACCCTGCGCAACCACGACTCTTACGGCCACAAGCTCGATGCCATGGACGATCGCACCCGCAACATCATGTGCGATCCTCAAACCAGCGGCGGCCTGCTGGTCGCTGTGGGGAAAGAGAGCGAAGCCGAGCTGCTCGCCATCGCGCGCGAAGCTGGCCTTACACTCTCGCCCATCGGCCAGATCAAGCCCCTTGAGGGCGCCCGCTTTATCGAGATTGTCCAATGAGTGAATTGCCACTGGCCACGGACTACGCCCAACTCTTTTTGGACGATGTGCCGTTGATTGATGTGCGCGCCCCCATCGAGTTCAAGGAGGGGGCCTTCCCCTGCTCGACCAATCTGCCCTTGATGACAGACGATGAGCGCGCCCAGGTGGGGACCTGCTTCAAGAAGCAGGGTCAGGCCGCCGCCATTGAGCTTGGACACAAGCTGGTGGGGGGAGCAGTACGTGCCGAACGTATCGAAGGCTGGCTGGCGCAGTTGCGCCAGCAGCCCGATGCCGTGCTCTACTGCTTTCGCGGCGGCCTGCGCTCGCAAACCGTACAACAGTGGCTGGCAGATGCGGGGGTGACTCGCCCCCGCGTCGCCGGTGGCTACAAGGAGCTGCGCCGCTTCCTGATCGACACACAGGACAAGGCCTCTGCCGAGTGTCACTGGAGCGTGCTGACCGGCATGACCGGCTCCGGCAAGACCCATATGCTGGACCATGTGGCCCAGGCGCTCGATCTGGAGGGGCATGCCCATCACAGGGGCTCGTCGTTTGGTCAGCTGCCCGGCGGCCAGCCCAGCAACATCAATTTTGAAAACAACATGGCCATCGAGCTGCTCAAGCGCCGCCATCGGGGCGAGCATGCCTTCGTGGTCGAAGATGAGAGCCGGCTGATTGGCCGCTGCTGCCTGCCCCTATCCCTCCATGAGGCCATGAGTCAGGCACCGCTGGTGGTGGTGGATGTTCCGCAAATCGATCGGGCCGAGCAGATCCGTGAAGATTACGTGCACGATCTCTGGCTGCGCTATCAAGCCATGTATGGCCAGGAAAGCGGCTGGCCGCTGTTTGCCGCCTACCTCACCGATGCGCTGGCCCGCCTCAAGCGCCGCCTTGGCGATCAGGCCCACCGCGAGTTGGATGCCCTGATGCAGACCGCCCTCACCGAGCAGGAAAAAAGCGGCGATACCGCGCTGCATCTGGCCTGGATCACGTTGCTGCTGACCCGCTACTACGACCCCATGTATCTCTACCAGCTTGGCAACAAGCAGGAGCGCATCGTGTTTCGCGGTGACAAACAGGCCTGTCTCGACTATTTCGCCGAGCAGCATGCCAGCGCGCTGCGCGGCTGACCCATCCCAAGAGAGGAACTCTATGTTGAAATTCGAGGTGATCCCGGTCACCCAGTTCGCCCAGAACTGCTCCCTCATCTGGTGTGACGAGACCCATCAGGCGGCCCTGATCGATCCGGGCGGCGAAGCGGACAAACTGCTGGCGGCCATCGCTAAACGCGGCCTGACCCTGACTCATATCCTGCTGACCCACGGTCATCTGGATCATGTGGGTGCCGCCGCCGAGCTGCGGGAAAAAACCGGCGTCGCCATTACCGGCCCCCACAAGGAGGACGCCTTCTGGCTCGACATGCTACCCCAGCAGAGCCAGATGTTCGGCTTCGCCCATCCCCCCGCCTTCACGCCGGATCGCTGGCTTGAGCAGGGTGACAAGGTGCTGCTTGGCCAGTGCGAGCTGGATGTCTACTTCTGCCCCGGCCACACCCCGGGCCATATCGTGCTGCTGAACCAGGCCGAAAAACTCGCCTGGGTCGGCGATGTGCTGTTTGCCGGCAGCATCGGCCGCACCGACTTTCCCCGTGGCGATCACGGTACGCTGATCAAGTCGATCACCGAGACCCTGCTGCCGCTGGGGGACGAGATCGTCTTTATCCCGGGCCACGGCCCCAGCTCCACCTTCGGTCGCGAGAAGGTGAGCAACCCCTATCTGACCCAGCCTATCTGGTGATCAAAAAAGGCAGCGGTGTTAGCCGCTGCCTTTTCTTCTCTGCTCTCTTTTTCATTCTCGACTCCCGCCATCCGGCCAGCCATGTCCCCTCTGCGTTCTCCAGTTCTGCATGCCTGTTTGTTTTTCTCGCCCAATAAAAATCCCCACCCGAGGGTGAGGATTGATTTATGGTGCAACCGTCTGGTGGCTTATTGTGCCAGCAGGTGACCGACCAGCTCATGACGCCACCCTTGCAGCAGCATAGGTTTGTCGCTGCGGGCCCGCTCTTCGTCGTTCATCCGCCAGCTCCAGGTGAAGTACTGGTGAATGATCTTCTTGCTGGCAATCAGCTCGGGCGGAATATTACTCGCCTTGGCCTTCTCTTCCACCATGGCTTTGATGCGCTTGAGCTCGGCCTTGTACTGGGGAAAGTCCACCAGCCGGCGAATGGGCTCGGGCCAGCTGTCAGGATCGCTCTGCTGCGCCTTGGCGACGATATCGAGCATCCGCTTGCCGTGGATCTTGATCTCGATGGGCGAGAGGCCGAGCTCGTTGAGATCCCGCAGGGAGGCAGGACGACGCTCTGCCACCTTGAACAGGTGCAGCTCTTTGACCACGAAGTTGAGGGCCAGATCGCGGCGCACCGCCTCTTGCTGGCGCCAGGCGGCCAGCTCGCGCAGGATGGCGAGCTCGCGGCGACCCAGTTGCCAGGCGTTGACGATTTCAAGATAAGCCTGACGGGGATCGCTACCCTGGGTCTTGCGGGCGGAGTGGTTTTGGCACTCCTGCTCGAACCAGGCAAACTTGCCGCTTTCCCGCAGTTTGGCCATCACCTTCTCGTAGAGCGGCATCAGGTAGAAGACATCCGCTGCCGCGTATTCGAGCTGACGTGGCGTAAGCGGGCGTGCCAGCCAGTCGGTGCGCGCCTGATCTTTTTCCAGCTCGACCCCGAGGAATTCATTCACCAGCGCGCCAAAGCCGACCGAAACGCCGTAACCGAGAAAGGCGGTAGCCAGTTGGGTATCGTGCATCTGGTTGGGCAGGTGGCCCGCCTGATGCTGGATAAGCTCCAGATCTTCACCAGAGGCGTGCAGGATGGCGATCTGCCCTTCCCTGCCCAGTCGCTGCCAGAGGGCGGAGAGATCCAGCGTCAGCGGATCCAGCAGCGCCAGATGCTCGCCGTCATAGATCTGGAACAGGCCAAGCTGGGGATAGTAGGTACGGGTGCGAACGAATTCAGTATCGATAGCCAGGGGAACGTCGGCCAGAGAAGCGAGATACTGCTCAAGTTCGTCTTGCTGAGTGATAAGTTGATAGTGCATCTGTGCCTGCGCGGTTGATCAGGGCCAAAAAGAAAAAACCGTGGGATGACCCACGGTTTTGCATAACGACGGTGCTGGTTTGCAGAAGATTCTGCAGCCGCTGTCCGGTTATTGCTTGGCAATCTCCTCGTCGCGCAGTACGCGGCGCAGGATCTTGCCCACATTGGTCTTGGGAAGTTCGTCACGAAATTCTACCAGTTTCGGCACCTTATAGGCAGTCAGATGTTTGCGGCAGTGGGCAATAATCTCATCCTCCTGCAATTTTGCATCTTTCTTGACCACAAAGATCTTCACCAACTCGCCGGAGACCTTGTGTGGCACACCGACAGCGGCCACTTCCAATACTTTCGGGTGCAGGGCAACGACATCTTCAATCTCGTTCGGATAGACGTTGAAACCGGAGACCAGGATCATGTCCTTCTTGCGGTCAACGATCTTGAAGAAGCCCTGCTCGTCGCACACGGCGATATCACCGGTACAGAGCCAGCCATCCTGCATCACTTCGGCTGTCGCCTCGGGGCGCTGCCAGTAGCCCACCATCACCTGCGGGCCACGAACCTGCATTTCGCCGGGGGTGCCGAGGGCGTGGATCACCTGACCGTTGTCATCTACCAGACGGATCTCGGTAGAGCAGACCGGCAAACCGATGGAGCCGTTGTAATCGGTCAGATCGTAGGGACAGACACTCACCAGTGGCGAGCACTCGGTCAGACCATAGCCTTCCAGCAGCGGAGTGTCGGTCAGTGTCTTCCACTTCTCCGCAACCGCGCGCTGCACTGCCATGCCGCCGCCGATGGTGAGCTTGAGCTTGTCAAAGGCGATCCCCTGAAACTCTTCGTTGTTGACCAGCGCATTGAACAGGGTGTTGACCCCGGTAATGCAGGTGAAGGGGTACTTCTTGATCTCTTTGACAAAGCCTGGGATGTCGCGCGGGTTGCTGATCAGCAGGTTGTAACCGCCGATACGCATAAAGAGCAGGCAGTTCACGGTCAGGGCAAAGACGTGATAGAGGGGCAATGCGGTGACCACGAACTCCTTGCCGCGCTCCAGCATGGGGCCGTAGACGCCGAGGCACTGCTCGACGTTGGCAATCATGTTGCGATGGGTCAGCATGGCCCCTTTGGAGAGGCCGGTGGTGCCACCGGTGTACTGCAGGAAGGCGAGATCGTCGTTGGTGATCTCCGGCTTGATGTACTGCAGGAAACGCCCCTTGGAGAGGGCCTGACGCATGGTGGTGGCGTGGGGCAGATTGTATTTCGGCACCAGCTTCTTGACGTACTTGACCACGAAGTTGACCAGGGTGCCCTTGGCCAGCCCCAGGTTGTCCCCCATCCGGGTCAGGATAACGTGCTTGATCGGGGTGTCGTAGACCACCTTTTCCAGGGTATGGGCGAAGTTGGAGACGATGACGATGGCTTTGGCACCGGAGTCTTTGAGCTGATGCTCCAGCTCGCGCGGGGTATAGAGCGGGTTGACGTTGACCACGATCATGCCCGCGCGCAGGATGCCGAACACGGCGATGGGGTATTGCAGCAGGTTAGGCATCATCACCGCAACCCGATCCCCTTTCTCCAGCTTCAGCTCGTTTTGCAGGTAGGCAGCAAAGGCGCGGGACTGCTCTTCCAGTCGGCGGTAGGTGATGGTTTGGCCCATGTTGACGAAGGCGGGCTGATCGGCAAACTGGGTTACCGAGGATTCGAACATCTCGACCAGGGAGCTGTATTGGTCTGGATTGATCTCGGCGGGGACCCCTTCCGGATAACGTTTCAGCCAGACTTTTTCCACAAACTTCTCCTGCATAACTAGCACCTGTGCGCTCACTGTGTTGCCTCCGTCCCGGTTCACATCCATTTTAATCGGTTGTTTTAAGCTGATGCTCTAATGCCGCACATATTTACACAGCGCAACATCAATTAACAGCAAATTAACAACAGAAAAATGTGAGGGAGAAAACAAACCTGGAATTATTGAAAGCTGGCGATTCTACCGAACTTGACAAAACTTTACGATACAAACGGCCGTATCAACCGAATTTTCCATATGAAAATGGTGGTTTCCACCCAATATGACCCGCTCGATCTGCTGGAAGGCATCCTGACGGGCCTGCCATTGGGCTTCAAGCGCAGCAAAGCCCTGCTCTCCCTGAATCAACAGCACAGGACAACGGATAGCCGCCATCAGTGCCCGGGCTTGCCCTTCGCTCATTCTCAGGGGTGAAAGATCACGCAAACGGGGATCGCTGCGCCAATGCCAGCGCCCTGCCCTCATCTCAAGCTGC
Organism: Aeromonas sp. 159; assembly: GCF_963862045.1. Taxonomy (NCBI): domain Bacteria; kingdom Pseudomonadati; phylum Pseudomonadota; class Gammaproteobacteria; order Aeromonadales; family Aeromonadaceae; genus Aeromonas; species Aeromonas sp. 159. Next base: position 109,900 of record NZ_CAWLMI010000066.1, read on the forward strand.
CGCTCACAGATAAGACGCGCCGACTGCGGCGTGATATCCGCCACTTTGCAACGAGCAGCCACGGCTTCATCGATGGAGGCAAAGCCGTTAGCACTGCGCTCCCGGGTGCGACTGCGGTTTAAAATCGCACGTCGCAGCTGGGCAGGAGCCTCCTCATCAGGCTGACTCAGCGGCCCCAGCCCCTCCAGCATGATCAACCGCTCCACCTGTTCGGGGAACACCCCGGCATAGGCGGAGGCGATCAACGCCCCGAGGGAGTGACCGAGCAGAGTGAAGCGCGACCACCCTGCCGCCTGCACGATCTGGTAGAGATCGTCCAGCCAGTCGACAAAGACATAAGGAGTGGTTTTGTGATCGGAGTGACCATGTCCCGGCAGATCGACACAGATTAGGTGAAAATCACCCAGATGCGGCGCCAGCGGCAAGAAGCTGGCGCTATTGTCGAGCCAGCCATGCAGGGCGATCAGCAGGGGTTTGCCCTGCTGATCATGCTCCGCAGACTGGTTATCCAGCAGGGCTACCCGCCGCCCATCTGCCAGGGTCAGCAGACGTTCGTACAGAGTACTCATCATGGGGTTGGTCATGGCCAGCCTTAACGACGCAGCGGCCGTCTCGGCCAGAAGGGATCATAGAAGGGGTCGTAGAAGTAGGGGTCCATATAGCGTACCTCCACCTCCTTGACTGGCGGCCACAGCTTGCTGCCCGTCACATTGAGCACAGAGAAGCGGTACTTGTGCTCGCCAATCTGGCTATCAACCGGTTGGCCTATGGTGCCGAGCACCGTCAGGCTGCGCCCCTTGGCGTAGAGGGTCGGATCGACAAAACCCTTCATGATGGCCAGAAAGCGTCCCGGGCTCTGCTCGGTCTGCTCCGGCACACCATTGGACTTGAGCGGCAGATAGACTACTTCAATAACGCTCTGATCCGCCTTGTTGTGCACCGCCGAGATAACGCCGCTCCAGCGGGCCGGTTTGCCCTCCATTCCGCCAAGGGCGGGTTGATAAGCCACCAGCTGGTTTTCTGGCTCATAGGCCAGCTCCTTGGGGACCGAGCTGCAGGCCCCGAGCAGCAGAGCCAGCGCCCCGACCACCATAGTGCGTTTCATCATGTCGCTTCTGGTATTACGCATCATGTCACTCTCCTGTTGCCGGCGTGGCCCGTCGGGCCACCC